>NZ_JBMOWO010000118.1:0-89915 GCF_049310525.1 Pseudomonas sp. GZD-222 | reverse complement strand
GTGCAGGCGATCGAAAAAGCGTTGGCCGAGAAGTCATATCGCGGGGCAAGCCCGCTCCTACAGGTGGGAGCGGGCTTGCCCCGCGATGCTGTTAAATCACTCAAATCAATAGTACTGGGCCACTCAGGCGGCTCATCCTATCCTCAGGCGCATTCCTACTTCTCTGGAGCGCCCCATGTCCACCACCGCACTGTTCACTCCCGTCCAGCTGGGCGCTCTTGCGCTGCCAAGCCGTGTGGTCATGGCACCCATGACGCGCACCTTCTGCCCCGGTGGCGTGCCGCATGCCAAGGTGGTCGAGTATTACCGTCGGCGTGCCGCCGCAGGTGTCGGGCTGATCATTACCGAAGGTACCACGGTCGATCACAAGGCTGCCAACGGCTATCCGAACGTGCCGCGCTTCCATGGCGAAGACGCCCTGGCTGGCTGGAAAAAGGTTGTTGATGCCGTGCATGCCGAAGGCGGACGCATCGTCCCGCAACTCTGGCATGTGGGCAGCGTGCGGCGTCTGGGTACCGAGCCGGACGCCAGCGTGCCCGGCTACGGTCCGAGCGAGAAGGTCAAGGACGGTCAGGTGGCGGTCCACGGTATGAGCCATGACGATATTCGTGAGGTTATCGAGGCCTTCGCCCAGGCCGCTCGCGATGCTCAGGCCATCGGTATGGACGGGGTGGAGATCCACGGGGCCCACGGCTACCTGATCGACCAGTTCTTCTGGGCGGCCAGCAACCAGCGCACTGACGAATACGGTGGCGATCTGGCCGGGCGCTCACGCTTTGCCATTGAACTGATTCAAGCGGTGCGCGCGGCGGTCGGCCCTGACTTCCCGATCATCTTCCGGTTCTCGCAGTGGAAGCAGCAGGACTACACTGCTCGCCTGGTCGAAAGCGCCGAGGCCCTGGGTGCGTTCCTGCAGCCGCTGGTCGACGCCGGTGTGGATATCTTCCACTGCTCCACCCGGCGCTTCTGGGAGCCGGAATTCGAAGGCTCCGAGTTGAACCTGGCCGGCTGGACCCGTCAGCTCACCGGCAAGCCAACCATTACCGTCGGCAGCGTCGGCCTGGATGGCGAGTTCCTGCAGTTCATGGTTGCTACCGACAAGGTGGCGCAGCCGGCCAGCCTGGAGAATCTGCTGACCCGCCTGAACAATGACGAGTTTGATCTGGTTGCCGTGGGCCGCGCCTTGCTGGTCGATCCGGATTGGGCCGCCAAGGTCCGTGACGGCCGTGAACAGGACATCCTACCGTTCAGCCGCGAGGCGCTGACGACTCTGGTTTGATCGTCAGGGCTGCCGGAGGCTGGCGCACGATCGTGCTCTGGCCCTGGCGGCAAGCATCGTGCAGGTGGCTTTCGAACTGCTCGACAATCGCTGGCCAGCCTTGACGGCTGGCGTGCTGGCGAGCATTCAGGCGCACCCGACGCAGCGCTTCGGCGTCTTCCACCAGCCAGTTACAGGCATCGATAAACGCGTCCTCATCACCCGGCATGGCCAGCGCACCGCTGTGACCGTGACGGATGTGCTGGGCCGCGGCGGCTTGATCATAGGCCACCACACCCAGCCCTGAGGCCAGTGCTTCGAGCACTACGCTGCCGAAGGTTTCGGTCAGGCTGGGGAACAGGAAAATATCTCCCGACGCGTAGTGTTCGGCCAGGGCTTCACCTCGTTGGGCACCACAGAACAGGGCGTCGGGCAACTGTTGCTGGAGCGCGCTGCGCTGCGGGCCGTCGCCGACCACAATCAACTTGATCCGCCGCTGTGGATAGTTTTGTTGTGCAGCCTGCAGGCATTGCTGGAGCATGCCGAGGTTCTTTTCCGGCGCCAGGCGCCCGACATGCAGCAGGGCGATGTCATCATTTTCCAGGCCCCACTGTTCCCGTAGCGCCTGGCTGCGTCTTCCCGGGTTGAACAGTTGACTGTCAACGCCGTGCCCTAGAAGGGTCAGGTTATCGAAGCCGCGACGTTGCAGTTCAAGGCGCTGGCTGACGCTGGGCACCAGCGTGGTGTGTGTGCGCCGATGAAACCAGCGCAGGTAATGCGTGAGCATCCGTGCCAGCAGTCCCAGGCCGTAGTCGCTGGCGTACTGATGGAAGTTGGTGTGAAAGCCGCTGACCACGGCGATGCCCAGCCTGCGTGCGGCCCGCAGGGCACTCAAGCCCAACGGCCCTTCGGTGGCGATGTACAGCACGTCCGGACGCTGCCGACGCCAGCGGCGAATCAGCTTGTGCATCGACACCTGGCCCCACTGTAATCCCGGATAGCCCGGCAACGGCCAGCCGCGGCACAGCAGGTGCGGTTGGTCATTGCCAGCCGCAGGATCATCGGCCTGGCGCGGGCGCACCAGCTCGACTCGATGGCCGCGCTCCAGCAAGCCTTCGCTGAGGCGGCCAAGGGTATTGGCCACGCCATTGATTTCCGGTGGGAAGGTTTCGCTGATCAGGGTGATATGCAGGGACGGTGCGCTCATGAAGACCAGTTTCAGCGGCCTCGATTGCGCTGCTGTGACGCATTCATGACTGATTTATGACGTCCGATTTTCGGCGTTTTCCAGCAGAAAATATTTCCCAGGAAGACACTCAAGAATGTCTGACAATCAGCCGATGCAGAAGCATTCGAATGATCGATTTCGCTCCAGGAGAGCGTTGATGTTCAACAGCAAACTGAAAAAAGAAAACCTCCAGCTGCGCGAAGAGCTGCTGTCCATGGAGCAGGTCAAGAGCAGCCTCGACAGCGAGATGCTGGTACTGCAGCTCGACCCCCAAGGGCGGATCGAATCGGTCAACAGCAATTTCGAGAAGGAGATGCTGTACAGCAACCATCAATTGATCGGACGCAACATCGAAGAAATCGTGCCGGCCCACGTCAAGCAGCTGGATTTTTACCAGCGCATGAAGGCCGCCATTACCCGTGGCGAGCACCTCAACGGCGCGTTCCGTCTGCTCCGTGGCAATGGCGAGGAGGCCTGGCTGCGCTCGATTCTGCAGCCGGTGAAGAGCAGCGAAGGGCGCTTGAAGTACTTCACCCTGCACTCCAGCGACCTGACCCGCACCATCGAAACCTCGCGTGAACATGAAAGCCTGATCAAGGCGCTGATGCGTTCTACCGCCGTGATCGAGTTCAACCTGCAAGGTGAAGTGCTGACCGCCAATGATCGCTTCCTGCAGACCATGGGCTATCGCCTGGAGCAGGTGGTCGGCAAGCATCATCGGCAGTTCTGCGAGCCGGAGGAGTACAACTCCCCGGGCTACCAGGCGTTCTGGGACAAGCTGCGTCGCGGCGAATTCGTCGCCGAGCGCTTCAAACGGGTGGACGCTCATGGTCGGGTGGTGTGGCTGGAGGCCTCCTACAACCCGATCATCGATGCCCATGACGTGCTCTACAAAGTGGTCAAGTTCGCCACGGTGATCACCGATCAGGTCAATCAGGAAATCGCCGTGGCCCAGGCTGCGGATATTGCCTACAGCACGTCGCTGGAAACCGACAACAGCGCGCGCAGCGCCACTGCGGTGGTGACCCAGACCGTGGAGGTGATGCGCGGCCTGGAGTCTTCCATGCAGGAGGCGGCCAATGGCATCGAGGCGCTGGACAAGCAGTCTCAGGTCATCGGTTCGATCATCAAGACCATCAGCGACATTGCCGGCCAGACCAACCTGCTGGCACTCAACGCCGCTATCGAGGCCGCCCGCGCCGGTGAGCAGGGGCGTGGCTTTGCGGTGGTGGCTGATGAAGTCCGGCAACTGGCTTCGCGTACCAGCGCTGCCACCGAAGAAATCGCCCGTGTGGTGCAGCAGAACGAACAATTGGCCAAGGCCGCGGTGGATATCATCGACAGCAGCAAGCGCCAGGCCGAACAGGGCCTGACCCTGGCTGGGCAGACTGGCACGGTGATTGTCGAAATCCAGGACGGGGCGAAGAAAGTGGTCAATGCGGTGGGGCAGTTCTCCAGTCAGCTTAGTAGCTGATAGCCGCAGCGCGTGGGAACACTCTCGGGGGGGGGGGGTTTGCGGTGGGGTTGTGGTTTGTTTGCCGGGTGGGAGTGGGGGGGAAAACCCGCTCCCACCGGGGGCTAACTTCAGAGCGGCTTGTTGAAGAACGCGCTTAGTGTGGCAGTGACTGCCCGCGCACCGGTGGTAATCGCAGGCAGCTCAACGACAAAGCCAGGCGTATGGTTCATCGCCGCCGGCAGTTGTTTCTTCTCTATCAGGTTCTTGTACACGTCCGGTTTACCCGAGCCCACCTCAAGGAACAGCACCTTGGTGTCCGGGTAAGGGCTGGCCAGCATGTGAAAGTCCTCCGAGCCCATCAGCGGCGGCATGCCAGGCAGTACTTTGTCAGCGCCCAGCTGCTGCACCAGCGCGGCCTGGGCCAGTTCGGTCTGCGCCTTGCCGTTGACCACCGGGGTGGCATAGCCCTTCATGGTGTATTTGGCCTGGTAGTCGGCCGGCATGTCGTTCATCACCAGCACGCCGCTGGTGACCGATTTGATCCCGGCAATCAGCCGATCGCGCACCTGTTGGTCATACCAGCGCAAATTGAGCTTGAGCGTGGCACCGACCGGGATGATGTTGTTGTTCACCCCGGCCTGGAAGGCACCGACGGTGAGTACCGCGGGTTTGGATTGATCGACCATGCGGCTGATGATGGTCTGGTACCCCATCACCGCCATGGCCCCCATCACCACCGGGTCCTTGGTCACATGCGGGGTTGATCCGTGGCCACCGATGCCCGGCAGCTCGACGTCGATCTGGTCGGTGCCGGCCAGGCGCGGCCCTTCGCGCAGGCCGACGCTGTCGGCCGGGTAGACCGGCGATACATGCGCGGCCAGCAGCACATCCGGTTTCGGCGCAAAGTCGTAGAGACCGTTGTTGACCATGGCGCTGGCGCCTTCGAGGATTTCTTCCGCCGGCTGTGCGACCAGTACCAGGGTACCCGACCACTGGTCCTTGAGTTCGGCCATGACCTTGGCCACCTCGATCAACCAGGTGGTATGCGCATCGTGACCGCAGGCATGCATGACCGCCTGGCTGGGGTTGCCGAGCCAGGGCGTGACTTTGCTGCTCTGGTAGGGCAGGCCGGTGGCCTCTTTGATCGGCAGGGCATCCATGTCGGCGCGGTACATCACCACCGGCCCCGGACCGTTGCGCAGGATACCGACGACGCCGGTGGTGCCGATTGCGGTCTTCACCTCAAAGCCCTGCGCTTTTAGCGCCTTGGCCACCAGCGCGGCGGTTTCTTTCTCCTGGAAGGCCAGTTCCGGGTTGCGGTGCAGCTGTTTGAACAGCTCGACCATCTGCGCCTCGTCCTGTTTTACCAGACTGTCGATGCGAGTGTTGAGGTCGGTTGGCGCAGCGTGTGCCGAAAGGGCGCTGAAACAGGCAAGGGCAAGAACGCTAGGGCGAAGAGGCAAAGGCATGGCGTAAATCCTTGTACGGATAATTATTGTTCTGAGGGCTGTGTTGCATGGGCAAACAAGTCTGTGTATCTATGCCTGGTGCGTCCAATGCAAAAATAATCAAGGATTGATGCGGTGACCGAATCAATTGATTTGAAGCGAATTCGCCATCTGGTGTTGCTCAGCGAGGAGTTGCACTTCTCCCGAGCGGCCGAGCGGGCCAACCTTTCGCAGACTGCCTTCAGCCGCAGCATTCAGTCACTGGAAGCCGATCTCGGCGTGCGCCTGTTCGACCGTGACACCCGTTCGGTGATGCTCACCGCCGCCGGGCGGCAACTGTTGGCAAGCGGGCGAGAGTTGCTCGGTTGTGCCGGGCGGCTGGTTGCCGAGGCCAATCACATTGCCCAGGCACAAGGCGGCGAGTTGAATTTCGGCGCCGGCATGATGGCGGCCAACTTGTACCTGCAGGATGCGCTGACCGTGTTGCGCAAGCGTCTTCCCAAGCTGGTGATGAAGGTCGAAGTCAACCACTGGAACCAGCTGGTTCAGCGTCTGGAACAGGATCAGATCGAGTTCTTCGTCGCCTACACCTGTGACCCGGCCCGCCAGACCGATCCGCGATTCGATATCACCCCGTTACCTGCGGTGCCTGCTTCCGTGTTTTGCCGGGGCGATCACCCGCTGATTGAGCAAAGGTCCGCACCCAGTCGCCAGCAGCTGCTGGACTATCCGTGGAGTTCGGTGCTCTTCGATGAGATAGCCCCGGCACGCTTGCGTGAACTGTTGGGGTTGGCCGAAGGCACGGTGGCGCCGCTGGACCTGGGCTGCAATGACTTGCAGTTGTTGCGGGGGACGACGCTGGGTAGCGACTCGCTGCTATTTACTTGGCGAGCCTGGCTTGAGGAAGATTTGCGCACTGGTGCGATCCGCGACCTGGGTGCGTTGCTGCAGCCCGGTTTTCCCGGTGGCGGCTGCAGCATCGCCAGTGCGATTGTCTGTCATGCGGGGCGTACGTTGTCGCCGATTGCGCGTCAGGCCATCGAGTTGATCAAGGCCGCCGCCTGAGCGCCGCGATCAGCGCTCACGCACCCAGAACAACGTGGCGCCCGCCACGGCGGCCGGCATCATCAGGATATTGAGGAACGGCACCAGCAGCACCAGGTACACCGAGCCGCCAAAGCCCAGGCTCTGCCAGCGCTTTTCGCGCAGCCAGGCGAGCATGTCCTGCCAGCTCATCTTGTGGTTATCCGCCGGGTAGTCGATGTACTGGATGGCCATCATCCAGATACCGAACAGCAGCCACAACGGTGCGGCGATGATGTTGATCACCGGGATCAGCGAGAGGATGAACAGGGCAATCGCCCGTGGCAGGAAATACCCCAGCTTGCGCATCTCGCGGCCCAGGGTGCGCGGCACCATGGCCGCCAGTTCAGCCCAGCTGAAGGCGGGGAAATCGTCGGTGCCACGTACCACCACTTCGACCTTTTCCGCGAGAAAGCCATTGAACGGCGCAGCAATAATGTTGGCCAGCATGGTGAAGGTGAAGAACACCATCAGCGCCACCAGCAGCACGAACAGCGGCCAGATTACATAATTGAGGAAACTCAGCCAGCTCGGCAGGCTGGGCATCAGTGAATCGACCCAGAGGCTGAACTGATGGCCAGCAAAATAGATCAGGCCGACGAACAGCAGCAGGTTGACTGCCAGGGGCAGCAACACGAACAGGCGCAGGCTCGGGCTCAGGACCAGTTTCAGTCCTTCGCGCAGGTACTGAGGGCCAGAGAGGACAGGGGCTTGCATAGGGAACTCCGGGTAAAGGCAAACGCGCTGACCTTACCGAGTTTGAGCGGCCGACGAAAGCGTGGCGCAAGCGGGGACACGGGCTGTAACAAAAGCTCGGCAAGCTACAGGGCCTAGCTTCATAGGCAAACAGCTGTAGTCCCTGATGATGAATAGAGTCGGCCTATAAGGTGGATTGTCTAAGGATATTTCCTTAATCTCTGCGGCCTCGCTAAAGTGCGCACATCTTTTCAACGCCTTCGAATTCAAATCTTCAAGGAGTTTTCATGAGCATTCTGGTCAACAAGCAAGCCCCTGATTTCGATGCGGCGGCAGTGCTGGGCGACGGTTCGATCGTCGACAGCTTCAAGCTTTCTTCGCTGCGCGGCAAATACGTCGTGCTGTTCTTCTGGCCGCTGGACTTCACCTTTGTCTGTCCGTCGGAAATCATTGCCCACAACAACCGCATGGACAAATTCCGTGAGCTGGGTGTTGAAGTGGTTGGCGTTTCCATCGATTCGCAGTTTACCCACCACGCCTGGCGCAGCACGCCGGTTGAAAAGGGCGGGATCGGCGCAGTCGAGTTCACCATGGTTGCCGACGTCAAGCACGAGATCACCCGTGCCTACGGTATCGAGCACGATGACGGCGTGGCACTGCGTGCCTCGTTCCTGATCGACCAGCAAGGCGTGGTTCAGCACCAGGTGGTCAACAACCTGCCGCTGGGTCGCGAAGTCGACGAGATGATCCGTCTGGTCGAAGCCCTGCAGTTCACTGAACAGCACGGCGAAGTCTGCCCAGCCGGCTGGCGTCCAGGCCAGAAAGGCATGAAGGCTGACGCCAAGGGCGTTGCCGACTACCTGGCGGAAAACGCTGCCAGCCTGTAAAGCCTGGATTCAACGATTTTCAGGACCTGCGGCCAAAAGCCTTCCCCAAGTGCTTCGCGGGTTCTTTTTTATTCCAGCCGGCAACCCCGGCGTTACGTAGCGGACAATCCAGCGTCCGCTTCGACAGGAGAGTGTCATGTCTGAAGTACGTCATTCGCGAGTGATTATTCTCGGCTCCGGCCCAGCCGGTTACAGTGCTGCGGTCTATGCCGCGCGTGCCAACCTCAAGCCGTTGCTGATCACCGGCATGCAGGCTGGCGGCCAGCTGACCACCACCACCGAAGTCGACAACTGGCCGGGCGACGCCCACGGCCTGACCGGCCCGGCGCTGATGCAGCGTATGCAGGAACACGCTGAACGCTTCGAAACCGAAGTGGTGTTCGACCATATCAACGCCGTTGACCTGGCCAGCAAGCCGTACACCCTCAAAGGCGACAGCGCCACCTACACCTGCGACGCCCTGATCATCGCCACCGGTGCCAGCGCTCGCTACCTCGGCCTGCCATCGGAAGAAGCGTTCATGGGCAAAGGCGTTTCCGCCTGCGCGACCTGCGACGGTTTCTTCTACCGCAACAAGCCGGTAGCCGTGGTCGGCGGTGGTAACACTGCGGTTGAAGAGGCCCTGTACCTGGCCAACATCGCCAGCAAGGTCACCCTGGTTCACCGTCGCGAGACCTTCCGCGCCGAGAAGATCCTGATCGACAAGCTCAATGCCCGCGTTGCCGAAGGCAAGATCGAGCTGAAACTCAACGCCACCCTCGACGAAGTCCTGGGCGACGACATGGGTGTCACCGGTGCGCGCCTGAAGAACAACGACGGCAGCTTCGACGAGATCAAGGTTGACGGCGTGTTCATCGCTATCGGCCACACCCCGAACACTTCGCTGTTCGAAGGCCAGCTGACCCTCAAGGACGGCTACCTGGTGGTCAACGGCGGCCGTGACGGCAACGCTACCGCTACCAACGTTGAAGGTGTGTTCGCTGCCGGCGACGTGGCTGACCACGTTTACCGTCAGGCCATCACCTCCGCCGGTGCTGGCTGCATGGCGGCGCTGGATGTCGAGCGTTACCTGGATGGTCTGCAGAACGCTTGATTCTGCCAGACCCGCTCGCGGGACAAAAAAACCGGCCTGATGGCCGGTTTTTTTATGGCTGCCCTCAGAGGCTGAGGCGCATGGACAGATCCACCGCCTTCACATCCTTGGTCATCGCGCCAATCGAGATGTAGTCCACACCCGTCTCGGCAATCACCCGCAGGGTGCTTTCGTTGACCCCTCCGCTGGCTTCGAGCTTGGCCTTGCCGGCGTTCAGGCGTACGGCTTCGCGCATATCATCGAGGCTCAACTCGTCGAGCATGACGATGTCGGCACCGGCATCCAGGGCTTGCTTGAGCTCGTCCAGGCTTTCCACTTCAACCTCCACCGGCTTGCCGGGGGCGATCTTGTGGGCGGCGCTGATGGCCTGGGCAATGCCGCCGCTGGCAGCAATGTGGTTTTCCTTGATCAGGAAGGCATCGAACAGACCGATGCGGTGGTTGTGGCAACCGCCACAGGTGACCGCGTACTTCTGCGCCAGGCGCAGGCCCGGCAGGGTCTTGCGGGTGTCGAGCAGTTTGACCTGGGTGTCGGCGACTTTGTCGGCAAGGAACTGCGCGCGAGTCGCCACGCCCGAAAGCATCTGCAGGAAGTTCAGCGCGCTGCGTTCACCGGTCAAGAGCGAACGGGCCGGACCTTCAAGGTGGAACAGCGGCTGGTTGGCCTGCGCGCGTTCGCCATCCTTGACCTGCCAGTGCACCGCCACCCGCGGATCGAGCTGACGAAACACCGCGTCGACCCAGGCAGTCCCGGCGATTACGCAATCATCCCGGGTAATGATGGTGGCCTTGGCCAGGCGTTCGGCCGGGATCAATTGGGCGGTGATGTCGCCGCTGCCGATGTCTTCAAGCAGCGCACGGCGCACATTGGCTTCGATTTCGGCGGTCAGGTCGGCGAGGCGTAAATTCGGCATGGCAGGCTCCACAAGCTAATTGCCCGCGATTATAGGGCAGCCCGCGCTGGCGAGTGGCCTGATTTTCCCAGATAATGCGACTTGTATTTGACGTCATGGCTTTGACGATCTGGCGCTTTATTTCAAGATTACCCTGCAAGGAGTACGGGATGCACAAAGACGGGAGGGTGGTGCCATTAAAGGCAGCCATCGATCAGGCGATCAACGCGCCTCTTGCTCGTCTGCCCGTGGTGCTTCTGCAGGTTCGTGATAACGCCGCGTTGTATCTGCGCCAAGGCCTGAAGGCCTTGTTCGACAATGCTGACGACACCCTGTTCGAGATGGCTGACAAAGCGCAGAGCAGCAGCGAGCAGAACGCCCTCTTCGAAGCCATGCGCGACCTGCGCCTGAAGCGCAAGAACATCGAGCGTGGCTACCTTGAGCGCTTCGATGAAGCTTTCCTGCGGATCGGCCGGGTCGAGCCAATGCCATTGTCCGTGCCGCCCGGCAACGATGACAAGACGGCATCGGTGGCCAGTGATGAACACGAACGCAGTGTCGCGCTGAAGGCTATGGTCGAGCGCATCCTGGCCCGTGATGGCTTTGCCCTCAACCAGTTGACCCTGCGTTTTTCCGCCTTGACCGGCCAGACCCTGGACGACCGGCGCAATCCCCTGGGGCCGGCAATGCTCTGTGAGTACTTCCTCCAGGCCGGGCGCACCCTGGGGGTTGGCATCAAGGTCAAGCTGATCATCCTCAAACTGTTCGAGCGCTATGTCCTGCAGGATGCCGCGCAGCTCTACGGTGAAGCCAACCAGTTGCTGATGGCGACCGGCGTGCTACCCGAACTCAAAACGGTGCACCGGCGGCGTGCCGAGGCGCGACCGACGCCGAGTTCACAGGGGCTGGCCGGCCCGGGAGCAGGGCAGGCGGTGCAGCTCGATGCCCACGAACAGGCGGTGTTTGTCTCTTTGCAGCGCTTGCTGTCGAGCGTACGCGGACGTGTTGCGCCACGCTTTGAGTCGTGCAACCCGATGCAGCCGATCAGTACCCGCGACCTGCTGCGCCTGCTCTCACACCTGCAGCACTATGTGCCGGCAATCGGCCAGGTCGACGAGTTCGACCTGCACCAGCAGCTTGAGCAATTGCTCACGCGGGTCAGCGTGAAAAGTGGCACCTGTCGCAAGGTCGAAGGGGCTGATGAGGATGTGATCAACCTGATCGCGATGTGCTTCGATTGCATTCTCGGCGACCGCAACCTGCCGCATTCGCTGCGCACCTTGATTGGACGCATGCAGATCCCCGTGCTCAAGGCTGCGCTGCTGGACAAGGGCCTCTTTGGCCGCAGCAGTCATCCGGCCCGGCGTCTGTTCAATGACATCGCCACAGTGGCCCTGGGCGCGAGTGACGATGGCCAGCGCGAAGCGGTTTACCTGCGGCTGGAGCACGTCGTTCAACATTTGCTCAATGACTTCGACGATGATCCGTTGATCTTTTCCGATCTGCTTGCCCAGCTCAATCTGCCGGTCTGCCCCCAGCCTGAAGACACACTGCTGTTCGAGCGGACGCTGAATTCGGTGCTCAGTCAGCTGCGCCGGCATCAGCCCGGCTAGTTTCCTGCACGTTTTTATCAATGCATCCCTGCACGCCTCGGGGCATACTGAAAGGGTGCTCTCGTGCCTCAGGATCTTCTATGCAACTGGACCGCACTACAGGTTGGTTCGCCGGTATCACCCATTGTCCTTCGCCGAACTTCAATGCCCGCGCCGATGGCGAGGTCATCTCCCTGCTGGTGATTCACAACATCAGCCTGCCGCCCGCGCAGTTCGCCACCGGCAAGGTCCAGGAATTTTTCCAGAATCGCCTCGACCCTGACGAACATCCCTATTTCGAAGGGATCAAGCACCTGCGCGTATCGGCGCATTTTCTCATCGAACGTGACGGCAAGATCACTCAGTTTGTCTCCTGTCTGGACCGTGCCTGGCACGCCGGGGTGTCCTGCTTTGGCGGACGCGAGGCGTGTAACGACTTTTCCATCGGCATTGAACTTGAAGGCACCGACGAGCTGCCGTTCACCGATGCCCAGTATCAGGCGCTGCAGCAGCTGACGCGGCAGATCCAGGCGGCCTGGCCACACATCGACGAACAGCGGATCCAGGGGCACAGCGATATCGCCCCGGGGCGCAAGACCGATCCGGGCCCGGCTTTCGACTGGCCGCGCTACCGTGCGGCCCTCAAGGACAACGAGGACAGATCATGAGTTTTCTGGTGTTGTTACTGGTGCTGTGGGTCGAGAAATTCTCGGCATTGCGCCAGCAACTGCAGCGCGACGGTTTCTTTCGCACTGAACTGGCGCGTCTGGAACGCACCGGCAAGGCCCACCCCTGGTGGCTGCTGTCAGTGCTGGTACTGTTGCCGGTTGTCGTGGTGGCGTTGCTGGTTCACGTACTGGAGCCGGTTGCCTATGGCCTGCTGGCGCTACCGGTGCATCTGCTGGTGTTGATCTACAGCCTGGGGCGCGGCGATGTCAAGGCTTCGCTCGGGCCTTTTCGCGATGCCTGGCGACGGGGTGACGAACAGGCGGCGGTGCATGTCGCCGAGCGTGACCTGGGCGTGACCGGGGACGACGCTTCATCGTTGCTCGGGCGGGTTCAGGGCCATCTGCTGTGGCAGGCATACCAAAGCTTCTTTGTGGTGATTTTCTGGTATGTGCTGTTGGGGCCGGCCGCAGCGCTGGCTTACCGCTTGCTGGCGCTGACTGTCGAGCATGCCCATTCGACCGCCTTGCGTGAACGCGCCCAGCAATTGCGCCATGCCTTCGATTGGGCGCCGGTGCGGGTGTTGGGTGTGAGCTTTGCCCTGGTCGGCAACTTTGTCGCCGTCAGCCGGGTGATGCTGCATGAGCTGCTTAACTGGCATATCAGCGCGCCCAGGCTGATCGCTGCGGTCGGCGAGGTCGCCGGCGATACCCCGGCAAATGTGCCTTCTGGGCCCGATGGCCTGGTCGGACTGGACTCGCTGTGGGAGTTGCTGCTGCGCTCCGCAGTGCTCTGGTATGCCTGTTTTGCCCTGTGGACCGTACTGGGCTGAAGCGGATGGCGGGGCAGCCGCTGGTCTGCCCGCGCATCGATTTACCTTAAGTTACAAAACCCCGTTCCGATATGCGTTATACAGGTGCTGGTGACGACCATCAGTGGCCTAGTGCCATTGTGCGCGCATAACAATAAGAATCGGAGGGGACCACCCGTGAAGAGTCTGTTGTATCCGGCCATCGCGCTGATGAATCGGCTGAGTTTCGGGATGAAATTCAGCTTGATCAGTATCCTGTTTTTCCTGCCTATGCTGGTGACCAACTATTACCTGGTCCACGATTCTTATTCCAAATTCCATGCCACCCAGGTCGAGCTGAAGAGCCTTGAGCTATTGGGCAACAGCATGGTCTTGCGCAGCGACCTGGAAACCCTGGGCAATCTGGTGCAGATCAATGCAGTGCTCGGCCAGTCGGGCAAGGCTGCGGATCTCGAGGTGCAGATTGCCGCGCTTGAGCAACAAGTGCTCAAGCGCTTGTCGGGACTGACAGCGGTCATTGCCGATGAGACCCAGGCCAAGGACCTTCATGACAAGCGCGATGAAATGCTCAGTCAGCTCAAGGCTGCCCAGGCAGAGTCTTCGCTGACGAGCAAGGTCGCCTACCTGGACAAGCTGTTGGGTCAGGCCCAGGTGCTGAGCAAGATGATCGCCAGCCAGGCCGGGCTCAATCAGGACAGCGATGCGGCGATTCGCCAACTTACCGAGCTGATGACCAGCGTCACGCCACAAGTCACCCAGACATTGGGTGAGGGCCGGGCCATGGGCGCCTATTCCCTGGGCCAGGGTTTTCTCAACTCGGCGGTCAGTACCCGTTTTGAAGATTTGCTGCAGCAACTGGACAAACTGGCGGCCAACTATGCCCTAAGCCTCCAGGATGCATTGGCCACCGAGCCCGCAGCGCAGGCGCGTCTGGGTAGTCTGGCAAGCAGCAGTCAGGCGTCTTTGAAACAGGCCAGCGAGCTGTTCGAAGAACAGGTGGTCATGGCCGAAACCCTTGACGCCCCGTGGCCAGCGTTCTATCAGCAGGTCAGCAAGCTGATGGCGCAGACCTACGCACTCAACACGGCAACCGCCGAGTTTCTCGATCAGCAATTGCAACAGCGTCTGGGTGAGCATCGCTTGCACATGATCCTGTTGGTGTCGGCACTGGCCGGTGTGTTTTTGCTGATCGTTTATCTCTACGGTGGCTTCTACGCATCGACCCGGCATACCCTGAAAAGCCTGGGTGCGGTCATGGACAAGGTTGCCGCCGGGGACATGACCGTGACCTTTCGCGCCAACAGCCGTGATGAACTGGGGGAGCTGGGCCAGGTGTTCAATGGCACTGTGCAGCGCATTCACGACCTGATCGAGCAGGTCGGTCATACCGTGGTTGAAGTCGAACGCCAGGCCGAGCAGGTGCACGCGGTATCGGCGCGCAGCAACCAGGCGGTCAGCGGTCAGCGCGGGCAGATCGAACAGGTGGCCACCGCCATGAACCAGATGTCGGCCACCGCCCAGGAAGTGGCGCGTAGCGCAGCCGCTGCGGTCAACAGTGCCCACAGCGTCAATCAGGAAACGGTCAGTGGCCGCGGCATGGTCGAGACGCAGCAGGGCAATATCGCGCGCCTGGCCGGTGAAATCGATCAATCCGTGGTGGTGATCAACCAACTGGCCAGCGACAGTCAGGCCATCAGCCGCGTACTGGAAGTGATCAAAAGCATTGCCGAGCAAACCAACCTGCTGGCGCTCAATGCTGCGATCGAGGCGGCGCGGGCCGGGGAGCAAGGCCGTGGTTTTGCGGTGGTCGCCGACGAAGTACGCACCCTGGCCAAGCGTACTCAGCATTCCACCGAGGAAATTGACCAAATGATTTCCCGCCTTCAGGGCGGCGTCGGTGCTGCGGTCAAGGCCATGGACGCCAGTCATCAGGTGGCTGCGGGTACGGTGGGACAATCGCAGCAGGTGCAACAGGCGCTGGAGAACATTCTTGGCGCGGTCGGCAGCATTGTTGACCAGAACCAGCAGATTGCCGCTGCGGTGGAGCAACAGACGGCGGTCGCTCACGACATCGACCAGAACATTGTCGAGATCAACCGCGCGGCCGAGCACACCACTCAGGGCGCTCACCAGACCGAAGACGCCAGCCGCCAGTTGTCAGCGCAGGTGATGGAGTTGAAACGCCTGATCGGTGCGTTCCGGGTCTGAGATCAGCGGTTGCTGAACTTTTCCACGCTGTGACAAAGTAGCGCCCTGAACGATTCCAGGGAGCCGGATGTGTCGGCAACGCTACGGGTGTAGTCTCACCCTCACAGCAACGGAACCTCGAGTCCCCGCGATTCGGCTCCCTCAGCATATTCACTGACGAGGTACAGACATTGGCCATCATCCACCCTAAAGTTCGCGGTTTTATCTGCACCACTACGCATCCAACCGGTTGCGAGCTGAACGTACGTGATCAGATCGAAGCCACCCGCAAGCAGGGCGTGCGCAAGGATGGTCCGAAAAAGGTCCTGGTGATCGGTGCCTCCAGCGGCTACGGCCTGGCAGCGCGCATCACCGCAGCGTTCGGCTTCGGTGCCGATACCCTGGGCGTGTTCTTCGAGAAGCCGGGTACCGAGACCAAGCCAGGCACTGCCGGCTGGTACAACGCCGCAGCCTTCGACAAGTTCGCCAAGGCCGAAGGCCTGTACAGCAAGTCGATCAACGGTGACGCCTTCTCCGACGAAGCGCGAGCCAAAGTGATCGAACTGATCAAGAACGAAATGGGCGGCCAGGTCGACCTGGTGGTTTACTCGCTGGCTTCGCCGGTGCGCAAGCTGCCAAAGACTGGCGAACTGGTGCGTTCGGCACTCAAGCCAATTGGCCAGCCGTACAAGTCGACTGCTATCGACACCAACAAAGACACCATCATCGAGGCGTCCATCGAGCCTGCCTCCGAGCAGGAAATTGCCGACACCGTTACCGTCATGGGTGGCCAGGACTGGCAACTGTGGATCGATGCCCTGGATGCTGCCGGTGTACTGGCGCCGCAAGCACGCACCGTAGCGTTCAGCTATATCGGTACTGAGATCACCTGGCCGATCTACTGGCACGGTGCCCTGGGCAAGGCCAAGATGGACCTGGACGCAACCGCCAAGCGCCTGGAGAAGAAGGTCGGTGGTGGCGCCAATGTCGCGGTCCTGAAGTCCGTGGTAACCCAGGCAAGCTCGGCTATCCCGGTAATGCCGCTGTACCTGTCGATGGTCTTCAAGATCATGAAGGAAAAGAACGTACACGAAGGTACCCAGGATCAGCTCGACCGCCTGTTCCGTGACCGTCTGTACCGTGAAGATGGCGCGCCGGCAGCACTGGACGAAGAAGGTCGTCTGCGTCTGGACGACTGGGAACTGCGTGATGACGTGCAGGATGCCTGCAAGGCCCTGTGGCCTCAGGTCACCACCGAGAACCTGTTCGAAATGACCGACTACGCCGGTTACAAGAAGCAGTTCCTCAACCTGTTCGGTTTCGAGCGTGCGGATGTCGACTACGACGCCGACGTCGCCACCGACGTGAAGTTTGACTGCATCGAGCTGTAACCAGGCCATCGTCGCTACCCCTGTTCGCTCAGGGGTAGCGACTGTTTGAGGTTTCACTATGAGCAGCCTCGAAACATTTCCCCCTCTGCCGGTCGCCAGCAACACGGCACACGCGTTTCGTGAACCAGCGGGCGATGGTTATTCCCTTGGCGGTTTTTGCTGGCGCCACGCACTGCCGGACAGCACGCGCCCGGTGGTGATCATCAATGCCGCCACTTCGGTGCGCTGCAGCTATTACGCACGTTTTGCCCAATACCTGTTCAACCACGGCTTCGATGTCATCACCTATGACTATCGCGGCATTGGCGAGTCGCGCCCGGCGTCGATGCGCCACTTCAAGGCATCCTGGACCGACTGGGGCGCGCTGGACTTCGAGGCCATGCTGCAACGTGCCCGCCGTGAGTTCCCTGGGCAGCCCATTGATGTCGTCGGTCACAGTTTTGGTGGTTGCGCGGCCGGGCTGGCGCCGTCGGCGGGGCAGTTGCGCAGGCTGGTTACGGTGGGGGCGCAGTTTGCCTTCTGGCGTGATTACGCCGCTGACAGCCGTTGGCAATTGTTCGGCAAATGGCATGTAGTGATGCCGCTGCTGACGCGCGTGTTCGGCTATTTTCCCGGCAAGCGCCTGGGTTGGCTGGAAGACACCCCGGCCGGGGTGGTGAAGGACTGGAGTACGTTGACGGCGGCTTACGAGCGACGCCCCAGTGGCAAGGCCCTGGGCGAATTGCCGTTTGCTCGGGTCAGGGCACAAGCCCTGGCGATCAGTCTGACCGATGATCCGTTCGGCACGGTCGCGGCGATCGAGCGGCTACTGGCTTACTTCGAATCCAGCACGCGCAGCCATTTGCGTATTGCCCCGGCGGACATCGACGAGGCGCAGATCGGCCATTTCGCCTTTTTCCACAATCGCTTTCAAACCCGGCTCTGGCCAATTGCCCTGCAATGGCTGCAGCAAGGACAACTGGCCGAAGGTACGCCGGGGCGCTTGCTTACGCCTGGCGGGCCTTGAGCGGCTGGGCGGAGAACTTCACTCCGATCAGGCCGTGCTGGATCAGTGCACGGATGTTGCCGTGGTCGCTGCCTTCAGGAGTGGCCAGTACCGAGCGGTAGTGTTCGCCGAATGCCAGCAGCGCTTCTTCATCGCTCAGGCCTTCAAGCAGGGCCAGGCCCAGGGTTTTGCACGAGCCTTCGTTCTGCCCGGCAGCACTTTCCACACCGCCGTTGTTGAACGCTTGCGGCTGGTAGTCGTAGTGGGCGGCGATGAAGGCCAGGGTGTCGGCGAATTGATGTTCGCCGGTCTTCAGGCTGTTGCGCAGGGTGTTCAGATCAGTCATTAGGCTTTCCTTTGGCGAACGCCGCTTGCTGTTCGGCGCTGGCTTCTTTCTGGTATTGGGCTTTCCATTCGGCGTAAGGCATGCCGTAGACCACTTCGCGGGCCTCATCCATGCTCAGCTCGATCGAACGCTCATCGGCCGCGGCCTTGTACCACTTGGACAGGCAGTTGCGGCAGAAGCCGGAGAGGTTCATCAGGTCAATATTCTGCACATCCTTGCGGCTGTCCAGGTGAGCCACCAGGCGGCGGAAGGCCGCGGCTTCGAGCTCGAGTTTCTGTTGGTCGTTCATGGTCATTCTCGTGACAAGGACAATTCAGTCTACCGCGATGCGGTTTTTCAGATGGCGGCCACCGTTGATGACCACGTTGCTGCCGGTGCTGTACTGGCTTTCGAGGAGGAACTGCACCGCCTCGATCAGTGGCTGGGCGCCGGGTTCGAATTCCAGCAGGGCCTTTTTCAGGGTTTGCCGGCGGTACGCTTCGTCGCCGCCTTCCTTGAGGATCAGCAGCCCCGGCAGGATCGCGTTGACCCGGACCACCGGCGCGTACTTCTCGGCGAACGACAAAACCATGTTCTGCAGGGCGGCCTTGGTGGCGGCATAACCGATATGGCTCTTGCTGCCGCGTGAGGAGGTCTCGTCGCAGATATGGATGATGTCGGCCTTGGCCATCTTCAACAGTTGCTCGCCGAGCGCCAGGTTCAAGTGATAGGGCGCTTCGACATGCAGTTTGAACATGGTGTTGAGGTTGGCCAGGTCGTCATCGAGCCACAACGAGGCGTTGTGAATGATCGCCCGCAGGCCGTCATAGTTGCTCTGCAGGTGCTCGATCAGGGCCTGGCGGTCCTCTTCCCGGCACAGGTCGGCCTGGAACTGGATAATGTTCGGGTGCATCGCCTCAGGGCTTTTGCTGCGGCTGGCGCTGACCACGGTATGGCCGGCCTGCGCCAGGTTCAGGGCCAACGCCAGTCCGACTCGCTGGCTGGCTCCGGTGACAAGAATTGGGCTGTTCATGGTGGGGGCGGTCAACTTTTACAGGTTCGCGTGGATAACCCCCAGCATACCCGAACTAGACCGGATTGCGCGCACCCTGCGGCCCGCAGTGGCGTGGCGGGGCATTGAGCCAGTTGGCCAGCAGGCGGGTGGATAACGGAATGAAAAAATACACCATCAGTGGTGTCAACCCCAGCGTGCTGAGCAGCACCCGTGGCACCAGGTCCAGGGCACTCAACCAGTGGCCGAACACCAGGTTGAACAACAACGAGACCGGAAAGAACGCCAGCCAGATGGCCACGGCTTGTTTCCAGCGCGGCGGGCGCTGCACCGGATTGCTGCCAAACCAGCCGTCCAGGCCACTGGCCCGCAGTTCTTGCGGCTGTTCGAACAGGCCATTGCCGCGCGCCAGCCAGGCCTTGCGCGAGGCCGAGTGCTCCCAGGCCTGCATGGTCTGCTCGTTGGTGAAACGAAAGATGATCTGGAACTCGTCACCGTGCGGCGGTGGTGCAAGGACGCCAGAGCCCAGGTAGCCGGTAAAGTCGGTGGCCAGCTGTTCGCCTTCGTGCAGCCAGCTCATCAGGTCCTGATAGCGGCCTTCGGCGACGCGGCGCGTCACCATGAGGGTGACGGGTGGGGTAGACATTGTGTATCTCCTGGCAACGGGGCGCGGCGGGTGGCCTGCCCCTGTAATGCGTCCGGGGTGGTGGACGGCATCGGCTTGCATGCAAAAAGCGGGCACGGATTATTCCTGAAATAACCTGACTCGTCAGTGTCGAGCGCTTGGCAACTGACAGAAATGCCAATGGTCGCCCTCGTAGTGCCCAGAGTAGAATGTGCTTCATTCCCCAAGAATCGTGGTTTTCCGGTAATGCTCGAACCTGCCCAGCCTTCGTTGAACTCTGGCAACCTCGATCACGAGGAGCTGTTCCCCATTCGCGAAGTCTCTCGTCTGACAGGTATCAACCCGGTCACCTTGCGCGCATGGGAGCGCCGTTATGGGCTTATTCAGCCCACGCGCACCGAAAGTGGGCATCGACTCTATTCCCAGGCTGATATCGACGAAGTCCGCAACATCCTTGGCTGGATCGAGCGTGGCGTGGCAGTCAGCAAGGTCGGCAAGATTCTCGCCCGCAGCCAGAGTCTCAAACCGCAAACCGAACCGCTGCGCAGCCAGGTTTCCCAGGACGACTACAAGCAATGGCAGTTGCAGCTGCGTCAAGTTGTCAGGGCCTTCGATGAGCGACGCCTGGAGCAGGTCTACGGCCAGGTATTCAGCAGCTATCCGGTGGTTGTGGCATTCCAGGATATTTTCCTGCCGGTCTGGCAGGAGTTGCGTTGTACCCAGGACGCCTTCGGCCACCTCAGTGAGTGGCTGTTTCTCGATGGTTTCCTGCGTGGACGGGTGTTACAGCGCTTGCAACTGTCCGCCGACCAGCAAGAAGTCAGGGTGGTGCTGGCGGCAATTCCCGGGCATTGCCGGGAGCTGGAATTGCTGGTGACCGCCTTGTTGCTCAGCACCAGTGAAATCAGCGTGACGGTGTTGGGGCTTGGGCAACCTGTGGAAGAGCTGAGCCTGGTCTGTGAGCGGCTGATGCCCCAGGCGTTGGTGCTGTTCTCCAACCACCCACCGGCGCAGGACTTGCCCAAGCGTCTGGCGCGTCTGGCGCTGGCGCTGGAGTGCCCGTTGCTGCTGGCCGGGGAGGCTGCGGATATGGCTCAGGACAGCCTGATCGGTTCGCAGGTGGCGTGCCTGGGTAGTGAAGGGCGCTTGATGCGGCGGCGCTTGCAGCAATACCTGGCCGGTCACCTGGACAGTTGAGGGTGTAACTCCGGGTGGGCCTGGCGGTGGGCCTGGAGGATGTACTCGCGTAGCCGTTCGATTTCCGAGGGCTTGCTGTCACAGAGGTTGTAAGCGGCCAGGCGCTGGCCGGTGCGTCGCTGCAAGATGCCGTGCAAGGCGATCGGGGCGCAGTTGTCGGGAGCGAACCAGAGGTCGAAGGTGCTCGGCGGCTTGGGCTGGTCACGGAACTCCACCAACACACCCTTGAACGAAATTTCCCTTACCCACAGGCCGGTGCTCAGGCCCAGTTCGTCTTCCAGCGCCACCGGCGAATCCAGGGTCAGGCGCCATGGGCGAACCATCGGGCCTTCTTCATAGATATGCGGTGCACCCAGTTGCAGCTGCAGGGAATGAAATTCGTCTTCGACAAGATGCAGGGGAAAGGTCATCTGATGGTTGTCGAACTGCGCCTGCAAGGTCACCTGTTCCTGGGCAATCAGCCGGGTCAGCAGGTGTTTGATCTCGCTGCCGCCATTGACCATCAGGCGCGACATTGACTCAGCCGAAGATGGCTGGGACGCGTGCTGCATGGTCCTGATGAAGTCCAACTCGTCCTGAGTCAGGAGGGCATCTGCTTGCATGGTCGAACTCGAAGTGTCAGTCGTGGATGCATTTCTTCACCGTGATGGACAGCCAAACGGTGATTTTGTTTTTACCGTTCGTCGCCTTCCAGTTCGGCAATGCGTGCCCGTGCCTGGGCCAGTTCACGTTCCAGCTCGAGCACTCGCTGTTCGGCCTCGACCTGACGGCTGACATCCTTCTGGATACCGATGAAGTACTTGCGTTTGTCGGCTTCGTTGAGCACCGGAGTAATCGACAGCTCGTTCCAGAACGCCGTGCCATCCTTGCGGTAGTTACGCAGGATTTCCCGGCTCGGCTGGCCGCTCTTGATCGCTTCACGGATCAGCGCGCGCGGGGCTTGGTCACGGTCGTCATTCTGCAGGAAGCGGCAGTCGCGATAGAGAATCTCGTTGGCGTCATAGCCGGTCAGGCGCTCGAACGCCGGGTTCACATAGAGCAGGATGGTATCGTCGTCACCTTCCTGTTCGGCGACCACGATGCCGTCGTTGGAGGCATCAATCATGCGTTGCAGCAGTTTGGCGTTGATCATCGACGAGGTCCGCAAGGTTGTGGGTCGGGCACGATGGCAGATTCTAGAGTATTGGTCCGGGGCTCACACGTGGAGAATGAGGCCTTTTGCCAGTGTCGAATGTTAGTATCCTACGTTTTTACTCAGTTACGGAACCCACTATGAAAGTCGTCATCCTTTCCGGTTCGGTCTACGGTACCGCCGAAGAAGTCGCCCGGCACGCCGAATCGCTGCTCAAGGCCGCAGGACTCGAGGCCTGGCACGCTCACCGTGCCACCTTGCAGGACGTTCAGGGCTTTGCCCCTGAAGCCTTCCTGGCGGTGACCTCGACCACCGGCATGGGCGAACTGCCCGATAATCTGATTCCGCTGTTCAGTGAAATCCGCGACGTGCTGCCTGGTGCCTGGCGCGGTCTGCCCGGTGCCGTGATCGGCCTGGGTGACTCCAGCTACGGCGATACCTTCTGTGGTGGCGGTGAGCAGATGCGCGAGTTGTTTGCCGAACTGGGCATCAACGAGGTGCAGCCGATGCTGCGCCTGGATGCCAGTGAAACCGTCACCCCGGAAACCGACGCCGAGCCGTGGCTGGCCGAGCTGATCGGCAAGCTGCGCGGCTGATCACTCTGCCGGCGGTTGCTCACGGAGCAATTGCAGCCAGGCCTGGGCGGCCCGCGACAGGTAAGCGCCCTGGCGCCAGATAAAGGCGATGTCCCAGCGCAGGTCGGTCGGTTCGCTCAGGGTCAGGCGTACCACCCCGGGGCGTTCCAGGCCCCGGGCGACCACGCGGGGCAGCAGCACAACACCCTGGCCTGCGGCGACCAGGGCGGCGAGAAAGTCCGCCTGGCCGCTGCGTCCGCCTTCCCTGGGGGTAAAGCCCAACTGCTGGCAGGCACTGAGAAGACGGTCATTGAGTACGAAGCTGCGCTGATAGAGCAGAAACGGAGTGTCCGCCAGCTGCGCAAGGCTGACCTGACCGGCGCCGGCCAGGGGATGATCAATGGGCAGCAAGGCATCGAGTGCTTCATTGCAGAACGGCTGATAGGCGAACGCCGGGTCATTCGGCGTCAGGCTGCCGCCTAGCTCCAGTTCGCCGCTCAGTACCGCCTGTTCGACACTGCGGCTACCGCCTTCAAGCAAATGAATGGTGATGTTCGGATAGCGCCGACGGTACTCGGCGAACAGCTGGGCAAACAGCGCGTCGCTGCCCAGTAACGGCAGGCCCAGGCGCAGTTCGCCGCGGGCCAGCTGGCTCAGGTCATCGAGTTCGTTCTGCAGCTCCTGGCGCAAGCGCAGCATGGCTTCGCCGCGCTCCAGGACAATCCTGCCCGCTGCCGTCAGGTGCAACTGCGAGCCCTGGCGCTCGAGCAGTGGAACCCCCAGGCCCTGTTCGAGCTGGGCCACCTGTTTGCTTACGGCCGACTGGCTGATGTTCAGGGTCTGTGAGGCCTGTGTGAAGCCGCCACGGTGAATCACTTCAATGAAACTGCGCAGCTGTTTGAATTCCATGGCCAGAATTCCATTATGGAATGGCGTCCAGTCTAACAATTCGTTTTTAGCGTGGTGAAGGGGCTTCTAGAATAAAGCCTTGAAGAGGTCCCCCACGATGAAACCCGCATCGATCAAACGCTTCCTGCGCCTGCTCACCGAGCTGGCGGTATTCCTTGTGCTTTATCTTGTCGGCGGTCAACTGGCGGCCTGGCTGGGCTGGCCGATTCCCGCCGGCGTCATGGGCCTGGCGCTGTTGTTGCTGGCGTTCGCCCTCGGCTGGTTGAAACCGGCGGCATTGCAACTGGGCGCCGGTCTGTTGATGGCGGAAATGCTGCTGTTCTTTATTCCCGCCCTGATGAGCCTGCTCGACTACGGCAGTCTGCTGCGTGATGAAGGCTGGCGGATCCTGCTGGTGATCGGCGTCAGTACCCTGACGGTAATGGTGCTGACAGCGGTGACGGTGGAGTGGGTGTGCCGCTGGAGGATGCGCCATGACGTTTGAACCCATGCCGCTGTTCTGGCTGGCCCTGACCCTGTTGGCCTATCTGGGCAGCCGCTGGTTGTACCGGCGCACCGGTCGCTACCTGTTGTCGCCGCTGATCCTGGTGCCGGTACTGCTGCTGGCCGTCGCCGTACCGCTGAACACCGCGTATGCAGAATATTCGCGTGACACCCATTGGCTGATGTCGGTGTTGGGGCCGGTGACGGTGGCCTTCGCGGTGCCGATCTGGCAGCAGCGCGCCCTGCTGGCCCGGCACTGGCCGGCATTGACCCTGGGCATGCTGGTGGGCAGTGCCGCATCGATCTCCAGTTCCTGGGGCCTGGCGCATCTGTTGTCGCTGGACAGTGCGGTGAGTCTGTCACTGTTGCCGCGCTCGATCACCACGCCGTTTGCCATGCCGCTGGCGCGGGATCTGGGCGGCGTACCGGAGCTGACCGCCGTGTTCGTGATGTTTACCGGGGTGCTGGGGGCCATGTTCGGCGGGGTACTGCTCAAACTGCTGCCGTTGCGCACGCCATTGGCCCGCGGTGCCCTGTTTGGCGTCGGGGCGCATGGCGCCGGGGTCAGCCGCGCCCATGAAGTGGGCGGGGAGGAGGGCTCTGTTGCGGGCCTGGTGATGGTCCTGACCGGCCTGCTCAACCTGTTTGCGGCACCGCTGCTGATGTTGATGGTGTGACACAGCACGCTAATTTGCGGCCTGACTCACAGAGTCAATAAGCTGGCTGCCAATGCAACTTACCTTTGACTGTGAGCTGATTAGACTGCTTCACAGAGCACACGAATGTGCCGAGGGTGATTGCAATGATCGCGACTAATGCCTTGCTCAACACGACATGCTTCCATTTACCGGGACTACGCTGATGCCTTTGGCCGAGATTCCATTGTGCGTCTGGCGTACCCGGGGCCTGGATTTTTCGTTCCGCGGCCAGACCATTCGATACTGGACGGCAGGGCAAGGAGAGCCTCTGCTACTCATCCACGGATTCCCCACTGCGAGCTGGGATTGGCACTACCTGTGGGCGCCGCTGGCCCAGCGATTCCGGGTGATTGCCTGTGACATGCTCGGCTTTGGTGACTCCTCCAAGCCTGTGCATCACCATTACAGCCTGATCGAGCAAGCCGATCTGCAACAGGCGCTACTCGAACACCTTCGGGTTGACCAGCCGGTTCACCTGCTCGCCCATGACTATGGCGACAGCGTCTCCCAGGAGCTGCTGGCGCGGCACCACGAAGGGCGGGCGAACATCGCCAGTTGCGTGTTTCTCAACGGCGGGCTGTTCCCTGAGCGGCATCGTTCGCTGCTGATCCAGAAGTTGTTGCTCAGTCGTCTGGGCTGGCTGGTGGCGCGCTCGTTCGGTCGCGACGACCTGGTGCGCAACGTCACCCAGGTCTATGGCCCTTGCACGCATCCCAGCGAAAGTGCGCTGGATGACTGCTGGAGCCTAATTGCCTCCAACCACGGCACGCGGATCCTGCACAAGCTGGTCGCCTATGTGCCGGAACGCTCGGTGCATCGCGAGCGCTGGGTCGCTGCCCTGCAGAAAGAGGGCGTGCCGTTGCGCTTTATCAATGGGGCGGTTGATCCGGTGTCTGGCGCCCACATGCTTGAGCGTTATGTGGAGCTGGTGCCCAATCCCGATACCGTACTGCTACAAGGCATAGGACATTACCCTCACACCGAAGCACCGGCACAGGTGTTGCGCCACTATCTGGCTTTTCGCGAACAGCCATTGGCGGAGTTTCCACAGAAAGTGGCCTGGTCCTGAGGGGCCAGGTCCCTTGCATCATCGTTTGACCTTATCGCCTGCCATTCACCCTGTGCCCGCTTGATTGTGCGCTGGCCGGTGCTGGCCGACACTCGGGCATTCCTTGCTGATTTCCCTGGAGTGTTGAGCATGAGCGATTCTGTGCGCCTGGACGATAAAGTGGTGATTGTGACCGGAGCGGGCGGAGGCCTGGGCCGTGCTCATGCCTTGTTGTTTGCCCGCCATGGTGCGCGGGTGGTGGTCAACGACCTGGGTGGCTCGACCCATGGTGAAGGCGCCAGCGCCTCGGCGGCGGATCGGGTGGTGGCAGAGATTCGTGATGCGGGCGGTACTGCGGTAGCCAGCCATGACTCGGTGGCCGATGGTCATCGGATTGTCGAGCAGGCACTGGATGCCTTTGGCCGCGTCGATGTGCTGATCAACAACGCCGGCATCCTGCGCGACAAGACCTTCCACAAGATGGAAGACAGCGACTGGGAGCAGGTCTACCAAGTGCATGTCGAAGGCGCCTACAAGGTCACCCGTGCCGCCTGGCCGCATCTGCGCGAGCAGAACTGGGGACGGGTGATTTTCACCGCCTCGACCTCGGGTATCTACGGCAACTTCGGCCAGGCCAACTATGGTGCGGCCAAACTCGGCCTTTATGGGCTGACCCGAACCTTGGCCATCGAAGGGCGCAAGCACAACATCCTGGTCAATGCCATTGCGCCTACCGGCGGCACGCGCATGACCGAAGGCTTGATTCCGCCGCAGGTCTTCGAGCAGCTCAAGCCGGAACTGGTCAGCCCGTTGGTGGTGTACCTGGGCAGCGAGCAGTGTCAGGACAGCGGTGGCCTCTATGAAGTGGGCGGCGGTTGGGTCGGCAAAGTACGTTGGGAGCGTAGCCTGGGTGTGGGATTCAACCCGCATCAGGGGTTCAGTCCTGACGATGTCGCGGCCAACTGGCAGGCGATTGGCGACTTTACCGATGCCGTACACCCGCGTGACAGCCTGGAGGCGTTGCAGCAGATGATGGTCAATCTGCAGCAGTTCGCGCAGCGCTGAGGACTGCCCGAGGTTGTGGTCGCCGGATGCTCATGCCTATGCTGGGCGGCCATGATCGAGACAGGAGTACACCGGATGTACGAGTCCAAGAACGAGGCGGTCATTACCTCCCGTCAGTTCCGTTTTCGTTTGCTGCGCCACGGCATTGCAGCCTGCTTGCTGCTGATTGCCTCGATCCTCTTCGGCGTGCTGGGGCACCTGTACTTCGAGCCCCATATTCCTTTGCATGACGCGATCTTCAACGCCACCTTGCTGCTGGGTGGTGTAGGGCCGGTGATCTTGCCTGAGACCATTGGCGGCAAGCTGTTTTTTGCCGGTTATGGCTTGTATGTGGGGTTGGTATTTGTGGCCAGCATCGGGTTGATTCTGGCGCCTGTCGCTCATCGGCTGTTGCATCGGTTTCACTTTGACGATGATGCTGATGATTGATGGGGCCAGACACTGCTGCCATAAAAAAGGCCGCTGCAAATGCAGCGGCCAAGTAAGACGTAGATCAAGGAGCTTCAAAATCAACGTCGGTGAACCTGATGCCGGGAGGCGGAGTGTGCACGCCTGAAATACCCGGGCCAGAGCGGCTGCCTGTGATGGCGCGGTCCAGCTGCAAACAGAATAAGCCGCTGACCCGGAAGGAAAAATAGCTAATCGTGACATTCACTGTTGCACTGCTGGCAACAGTGCAGCGCTGCTCACACTAGCGCAGGTTGTTGTGAATGAGTGTGAGCCTTTGTAAGCAAATTCAAGGGGCTGCTTCGTAGCCCATGCGCCAGCTGATCATCTTCGCCGCTGCCAGCAGTTGCTGTGCGGCCGGGCCTTGTTCGTCGGCATGGAAGATCGAGGTCGGGCCGACCACCGTCAACACCGCGACAATATGGCCAAATGCGTTGAACACCGGTGCCGAGAGTGCATCGACGCCAGGCATCAGCAAGCCGTGGACATGGTGCAGGCCACGCTGGCGGATGTCGGCAAACAGCGCCTCGTAGTCACTGGCACTGTGACCCAGGGCCGTCAGTTCCTGGTCACGCAGTTCAACGGTCTCGCGCGTCGGCAGGTAAGCGCCGAATACCAGCCCGGTCGATGAGCTCAGCAGCGGCAGCACCGAGCCGATCTGGGTAACGACGGTGACGGCGCGTACGGCGGGCTCGATGTTGACCACCGTTGCTCCCTGGTTACCCCACACGGCAATGAAGCAGCTTTCGTTGAGCGCGTCGCGTAGCTGCGACAACGGCAGGGCCGCGACTTTCAGCACGTCCATTCCACCCAGGGCAGCGAGCCCCACGCGCAAGGCTTCACGGCCCAGGCCATAGTGGTTGGTGGCCGGATTCTGTTCGGCAAAGCCGCTGGCAATCAATGCCTGCAAGTAACGGTGGACCTTGCTCGCGGGCATGTCGACATGCTCGGCCAGGCGCGACAGCGAAGTCGAGGGCGACAGCTGCGCCAGGGCCTTGAGAATGTCGGTACCGACTTCAGCCGAGCGGACCTTCTGTTTGCCGGCGTTATCGGCGGGGGAGCTGGCTTTGGCCATGGTGCATTTGATCCGGGTAGTCCAGGTGGGCGTCTTTATAGCTTGACGGTCTTCACCAATCAAATTACGTTATGCGTAATGTAATTACGATAAAAATAACGCAGAGGTGTTGCTACCGGGAACGGCATGCAGCCAACTGCTATCAACCGGCCTGCACTGGGCCCGGAGGCTCGATGAACCTCGACAGCACCCCCGTCCTCGATTACTTGAGCGGTTTCGGTAACGAATTCGCTAGCGAAGCCCTGCCTGGCGCCCTGCCGGTCGGACAGAACTCGCCGCAAAAAGCCCCGTACGGGCTGTATGCCGAACTGTTCTCCGGCACTGCCTTCACCATGACCCGCAGCGAGATGCGCCGTACCTGGTTGTACCGCATCCGCCCGTCGGCCCTGCACCCGCGCTTCGAGCGCCTGGAGCGGCAGCTGGCCGGTGGTCCGCTGGGCACGGTGACGCCCAACCGCTTGCGCTGGAGTCCGCAGGCAATCCCCAGTGAACCGACCGATTTCATTGATGGCTGGGTGGCCATGGCGGCCAATTCGGCGAGCGAGAAACCTGCCGGTATCAGTATCTATACCTACTGCGCGAACCGCTCGATGGAGCGCGTGTTCTTCAACGCCGATGGTGAACTGCTGCTGGTACCTGAGCTGGGTCGTCTGCGCCTGGTCACCGAACTGGGCGTGCTGGTGGTCGAACCGCTGGAAATCGCCGTGGTGCCGCGTGGCTTGAAATTCCGCGTTGAGCTGCTCGACAGCCAGGCCCGTGGCTACCTCGCCGAGAACCATGGCGCACCGCTGCGTATCCCGGACCTGGGTCCGATCGGCAGCAACGGCCTGGCCAATCCGCGCGACTTCCTCGCACCGGTGGCGCACTATGAAGAGCATCAGGGTCCGGTGCAGCTGGTGCAGAAATTCCTCGGTGAACTGTGGGGCTGCGAGCTCAACCACTCGCCACTGGATGTGGTCGCCTGGCACGGCAACAACGTGCCGTACAAATATGACCTGCGCCGCTTCAACACCATCGGCACGGTCAGCTTCGATCACCCGGACCCGTCGATTTTCACCGTGCTCACCTCACCGACCAGCGTGCCGGGCATGGCCAACCTCGATTTCGTGATCTTCCCGCCACGCTGGATGGTGGCCGAGAACACCTTCCGTCCACCCTGGTTCCACCGCAACCTGATGAACGAGTTCATGGGCCTGATCAAGGGCGAATACGATGCCAAGGCCGAAGGCTTCCTGCCCGGTGGCGCGTCCCTGCACAGTTGCATGAGCGCCCATGGCCCGGATGCAGAAACCTGCGCCAAGGCCATCGCCGTCGAATTGGCGCCCAACAAGATCGACAACACCATGGCCTTCATGTTCGAGACCAGCCAGGTGCTGCGTCCGAGCCGTCATGCTCTTGAGTGCCCGCAGCTGCAGGCCGACTACGATAGTTGCTGGGCCTCGTTGCCGAGCACCTTCACCCCGAATCGGAGATAACCCATGAATCAGTCCGCCATTGCCCGTAGTTGGGTCGAACACGCCAACGGGCATCGCGATTTTCCGCTGCAGAACCTGCCGCTGGGGATCTTTACGCACAAAGGGCAGGGCAAACGCTGTGGCGTAGCCATTGGCGATGCGATTCTCGATCTTGAAGGCGTGCTGGCTGCCGGTCTGTTCGACGGCCAGGCGCGTGTCGCTGTCGAGGCCACCCGTGGTGGTGCCCTGAACGCGTTCTTCGCTCTGGGGCGTGTGGCTCGCGTGGCACTGCGCGAGCGTCTGCTGGAATTGCTCGGCGAGCACAGCGAGCATCAGGCTGCGCTCATGCCGCTGCTGCTTGCCAGCGGCGAGTGCCAGCTGCATTTGCCGGCGCAGATCGGCGACTACACCGATTTCTATGTGGGCATCGAGCACGCCAAGAACGTTGGCAAGCTGTTCCGCCCCGACAACCCGCTGTTGCCCAACTACAAGTACGTACCGATCGGCTACCACGGTCGCGCCTCGACCATTCGCCCGTCCGGCACTGATGTCCGCCGGCCCAAGGGGCAAACACTGCCCGCCGGGCACAGCGAGCCAAGTTTCGGCCCTTGTGCACGCCTGGACTACGAATTGGAGTTGGGCATCTGGATCGGTCAGGGTAACGAGATGGGCGAGTCGATTCCGGTCGCCGAAGCGGCGGAGCACATCGCCGGTTTCTGCTTGCTCAACGACTGGTCCGCACGCGACATCCAAGCCTGGGAATACCAGCCGCTTGGCCCGTTCCTGTCAAAGAGCTTCATCTCGACGGTGTCCCCTTGGGTGGTAACCGCCGAGGCGCTGGAACCTTTCCGTTGCGCCCAGCCAACGCGCCCCGAGGGTGACCCGCAGCCGCTGTCGTACCTGCTGGACAAGCGCGACCAGGCGGGCGGTGCCTTCGATATCGAACTGGAAGTGCTGTTGCTGACCGAGCGCATGCGCGAGCAAAGCCTGCCGGCCCACCGTCTGACCTTGAGCAATACTTTAAGCATGTACTGGACCGTGGCGCAGATGGTTGCCCATCACAGCGTCAACGGTTGCCAGTTGCAGCCGGGTGATCTGTTCGGTTCAGGCACGCTGTCCGGTGCCCAGCCTGGCCAGTTCGGCAGCCTGCTGGAGATCACTCAGGGCGGTAAAGAGCCGGTGCAACTGGCTTCGGGTGAAGTGCGCAAGTTCCTTGAAGACGGTGACGAGATCATCTTGCGCGCCCGTTGCGTTGCTGACGGCGTGGCATCAATCGGCTTTGGTGAGTGCCGGGGCAAGATTCTGCCGGCGCATTGAGAGGACAGGACCATGGAACTGTTCAACTACTTCCGTTCAACCTCGTCCTACCGGGTGAGGATTGCCCTGGCGCTCAAACAGCTTGAGTACCAGTACGTACCGGTCAATCTGCTCAAGGGCGAGCAGCGTGAAGAACACTTCCTCGCGCTCAATCCTCAGGGCCGGGTACCGGCCTTGAGGATCGATTCCGGTGAACTGCTGGTGCAGTCTCCGGCGATCATCGAGTACCTCGAGGAGGTTTATCCACAACCTTCGCTGTTGCCGGAGGACCGGGTGCTGCGCGCGCAGGTTCGTGGTGTGGCGGCATTGATCGGTTGCGACATTCATCCGTTGCACAACGTCAGCGTGCTCAACCAGCTGCGTGGGCTCGGTCATGATGATGCGCAGGTCAACCAGTGGATCGCGCACTGGATCAGCCAGGGCCTGGCAGCGGTTGAGCAGTTGATCGGTGACGACGGCTTCTGCTTCGGCGATGAGCCGGGACTGGCCGATGTCTACCTGATCCCGCAACTGTATGCGGCCGAACGATTCCACATCGACCTCGGTGATTTCCCGCGTATCCGTCGCGTTGCCGCGTTGGCCGAGGAGCATTCGGCCTTTGTCCAGGCTCATCCGGCCAGGCAGCCTGATACGCCTTGAGGGGGCGGGTCAGTGCACAGACGGCGACACGTGTGGCAGTTGGCCCAGGCGTTCGGTCAGGCGCAGACGCTGGATCGGGTCGTCACTGAGTAGTAACGCGTGCTCCAGGTCGAAGCGTTCGGCCTGTGGGCACTCCAGGTGTTGATACAGGGTGGCGCGCGCCATGTAGTCACTGGCAAGGGCCGGGCCCAGCTGCAACACCCGTTCTGCGTCCTTGAGCGCCTCCAGATCATCGTCATGGGTTGAGTGCAGCTGGCGCAGGTTACGCGACAGGCGCTGGAGCATCTGCTTGGGGCTGGCGGCGAGCAGGTGATCGGCGTTGAGCTGCAGTTGCGGGCCGAACTGGCGGCCGAGCAGTTCGCGGCAATCGGCAGGGTAGAGCCTGCGCCCGCCGCAGGGGTCGAGCAGGTGGTCGGCGCCGGGCACGCGCAGGAGAAAATGTCCGGGAAAGTTCACCCCTTCCAGTGGAATGGACAAGCCCTGCGCCAGTTCCAGGGTCAGCAGGGCCAGGGTCAGTGGCTGGCCGCGGCGCCGCTCCAGAACTTTGTCGAGCAGGGCCGCCTGCGGGCGCAACGGGTGGTATTCGTCCTGCTGGAATCCCAGGGCACTGAGCCGGCGCAATAAAGGCTGGGCCAGTTCGCTGAGCGGCAGCATGGGCAGACCGGCGCTGACCTCCTGTTGCAGTACCTTGACCTGGGCCATGATCTCCAGCGGCCGGACGCTATTGTCGTGTTCGGCGGCGACCCACAGCGCCGCCTCCAGCAAGGCAACCGGATCACGTTCCAGGCAGGCGAGGCAGGCTTGGCGTGGGCTCATGAAAATCTCCGCTCAAGCTTATTATGTAGCGCTGCAAAAGCCTTTCGTCCAGTGGTCCGGGTGTTGTCATCAAGCGCCAAAGCGCAGCCTATACTGGGATCAGCACCTCACTGAGGAGCCCGCTGATGTTCGCGCTTATGCAAAGCACCCGCACGCAATCGCTGCACCTGTGCGTCGACCCGGCAACCGGCCTGAAGGCCGTGGTCGCCATTCACAGCGAACACCTGGGCCCGGCCATGGGCGGATGTCGTTACCTGGCCTACCCGGACGACGACAGCGCCATGATTGACGCCATACGCCTGGCCCAGGGCATGAGTTACAAGGCTGCACTGGCGGGCTTGCCGCTGGGTGGCGGCAAGGCCGTGATCATTCGCAATCCCCACGTCGAAAACCGTGCGGCGTTGTTCGAAGCCTTTGGCCGTTTTGTCGATACCCTGCAAGGCCGCTTCATCACCGCGGTAGACAGCGGCACCTCGACGCTCGACATGGACTGCATTGCCCAGACCACCCAGCATGTCACCAGTACCACCGCAGCCGGTGATCCCTCGCCGCATGCCGCCATGGGCGTATTTGCCGGAATTCGCGCCACGTCCATGGCGCGTCTTGGCAGCGACAACCTGGAGGGCTTGCGCGTGGCGGTGCAGGGCTTGGGTAATGTCGGCTATGCGCTGGCCGAGCAACTGCATGCTGCTGGCGCTGAACTGCTGGTCAGCGATCATGACCCGGGGAGGGTGCAACTGGCCATCGAGCAGTTCAATGCGCGTCCGGTGGCCAACGAGATGCTGATCAGCACCCCCTGCGACATCTTCGCGCCGTGCGGCGTCGGGCCGGTGCTCAATGGCCAGAGTGTGATGCAACTGCGCTGCGCCGCAGTGGCGGGAGCGGCGAACAATCAGCTGACCACCTTGCAGGTGGCCGATCAACTGGAGAACCGCGGGATACTCTACGCGCCTGACTACGTCATCAATGCCGGCGGCTTGATCTACGTGGCGCTCAAGCACAGTGGCGAGGACCTGCATACCATCACCGCGCACCTGGCGCGCATTCCCTCGCGGCTGACCGAAGTGTTTGCCCACGCCCAGGCAGAAAAGCGCTCACCTGCGCGGGTAGCGCAGATGCTTGCCGAAAAGTTGATCTACAGCTGACGGGGGTTACTCGGCGGCCGTGTCGGCGAGCAACTCGGACAGCGCGTCTGGCTGGCTCTTGAACGCTTTGGCGAACACGTCGCGGTTCTTGGCCATATAGATGCCAGCATCCTCGACTTGTTGTTCGCTGAGCGACGGTACGGCTTTTTTCAGGACCTCGGCGAGTAGCTCGGCCAGTTCGAGCATTTTGCTTTTTGCGTGATTTCCGACAATTGGTTGTCAATACCTGCCGCCTATAAATTGAGCAGTACAGCTATCTAGCTGATGACGGGATACGGTGGCCTTGTTGCGACGCAAGCCACGGTAGCAAACGATGATTCACCCAGACCAAGGTCGTCGATTCGGTAGCTCTTATAGGCAAAAGCTTCAAGGCTAGCGATGTCATCAGTGGCTTGAGCTGGTGGGGATATGCCTTGTGATCGAGACTGACGTTTTGACTCGCTATTGGCTTAACCCAGGGCACCACTGTCTTAGGCTGCTATCTGTTGACGTATCGACTGCCTGCTCACTGGTTTGGTGCTCAAATTGGTTCATAATCCGGGAGCGTAATCGTCAGCTTCATTTGAACTATGAGTACATTTGTACTCTTGGCAGAATCTTATGATGCAAATGGACCTTTCGCCGGCAAACAGGCGGGGATCCAATTGCTGAGCGGTGCGGGGAGAGCCGCTCGTGGCGTTTGATAAGGGATGGCCACAGGAACCATATCCTGGTGATTTCTGAGCAAGACTGCAAATTTTACCGCACAGATTTCTAGCCACGCTACTTAAACATCTGCGGGCCTTTCATCGCTTTTCCAAAGGTAAAGCGCAACTGTTTTCTACACATTTTTTGCAGATGTTCTTGGATATATGTACGGGCATTCTCCCGACAGCCGAATCCCGGCCAGAGGACCTGCTGGCCCGTAACTGTTGCGAGCCATGCGCCCGGTTCCTCCCCGCACGTCACCGGCCGGGGCACACCTGGCGTTGGCAGGTAGGCCAGGTAACGAGTTGGATCTCCTCAAGCTGTGGATTACCGTCTGGTGGACAACTTCACCGAGTCCGGGATGCCACAGTGCTAAACGGCTTTTGCTCCAGCCAGGATTGTTTTTTAACTTTCACGAACGCCGAACACAACGGATTTAGTTGCTCAACCGCATGTATCGTGAGTGCGACACCTGCTCAATAGCCTCATAGGAATTTAGAGATTCCGTCCGGTAATCAGCGGCCACTTACCACCCAAGTTCACGATTTGATCAGCAAACCCACAATTTCGCCCGTGAGCGCAGGACCAAGAGGCGAGAGCAGAGTCCAAGCATAGGCCGGGGATGTCTACCTTTCCGGGGGCAGTCTAGACGTTCGGCAGCTTGCGCATTGATCACTGAGCGCCATTGGGGTGTGCACTTTCAAGAGGCGCTGAAACAAGCGATCCGACCGGGCGTGAGTCGTACAAAGCTCGAAAATGAAGGGAATGCCTACAGGGAGAGCAGGCATCGCCTGTGTGCACTCAATCAGCTTTAGGCGAACCTTAACCAAGCTCATCAAATTGCTCGCATTGCAACAAGTGGAGTTTGCTGGCTGCTAGTTATAGGTAACTCGCAGCGTGAGGGCCCTTCTCTAATGTCAGAGTTGCCTGAGGTGGATGAACTATGAAATTTCCGCGTGTAACTCTTGTTGGTTGTCTGGTTCTTGGTGCTGCCGCGGCCCAGGCTGCTGACAGTGTTGAACTGACCATTACTGGTGAAATTGTACCGGCTGCCTGCGTTCCTACGCTCAGTACAGCTAACCTCGACTTTGGTAAAATTCCTGTCGAGAGCCTGAAAAAGACCACCACCACCAACTTGTCCGGCAAACTAGTGACGCTCATCCTGAGCTGCGATGGGCCCGCCAAAGTTGCCTTTCAAACCATCGACAACCGTTCGGGTACGGCTATCACTGGCGGAACTGGGGTCTATGGCTTGGACGAAGCATCAGGCAAGATTAAAATCGGTGAATACGCCATTCTGTGGACGTCGGTCACCGGCGATGGTGCTGACAGGTATCTACACGGCAGCGTCGATAAAGGCTCCAATTGGACAAGTCTATCCGGCGGTGCAGAAATTACCACCAGCAGCATCTATGGCATTGCCGACACCGAGAGCGCCACGGAGCCGGGCGCCTACTCCGCCCAAACATTCGAGTTCCAGGTGGTCGTCACCATTGCACCGGCCGACTCACTACCCATCACTTCCGATATTACTCTGGATGGCAGTGTGACATTCGAGGTTGTCTACCTCTAAGGGGGCTTGGTTTTTCCTCTCGCACGAAGCAGAGCCTCGTTCTGTTGAGGTGATTAATGAACATGTATACTTTATTGCTCGCAGCCTTAGGGGTAGCGAGTGCGAATGCCCTGGCAGCGGATAGCGCAGTTTTGTCTATTTCCGGTACGATCATGCCGGCTGCCTGTGTGCCTTCGCTCAGCAGTCCAACTGTTGACTTCGGTACCCTTCGCGCCTCAGACGTGCTGGCCGCCGCCGCAGGGGGAAACTATTCCCTTCCGGATAAGTCGCTGACGTTGACGCTGACCTGCGGCGCGCCGACCAGCGTAGCTTTGTTCCCCATCGACAACCGCACCCCCTCGAAGCTACCTAACACTTCGTACACCAATGGTCTCGGCGAAGCGCCAGACGGTAAGGCGATTGGTTATTATAAGCTCAAGTTCACGCAAGTATGGGGGGATGGTGAGGTCCAACAATTGACCGTGCGTGGTCCAAGCGGTAGTTGGGGAGCAAGCCAAGATAATCTTCTCCGGACCCTTACCGATACCCTCTATGGTATAAGCAGTAAGGCTGGAGAATCCCCTGGTTCTTACCGCGTCCAGTCATATCATTTCGATTTGACCACTGTAATCGTTAGTCCCAGTAAACTACCACTAGATGCCGCCGTCAACCTAGACGGTAACATGACGTTTGAGCTCCGCTACCTCTGAACTTGTCGGCGTGCAACGGCCATCTCGAACACGGCGTGTACCAGGGCCTGCGACATCCGGCGGTGCACCGCACATTTGGTGGCGCTGGTACCAACAATTTTTAGGTCGTTGAAAACAACGACACGAGTCAAACTTGAATAGTTGCTAATACGGAGACTCAGCCGGTTACCGCGAGATCTCTATATGTATCGGGCGATGCCTGTGCGATAGCGGCTGTTCAATACATTTCATTCGGTGACACGCAGACGTTAACGTTATATTGATTCGACTGGTCCTCTCCACGGAACGCCAACGGAGATTGATGGCGCTGAGCCGTTTGGGTTGCTTGTATAGCATGTTGCGTGCGCCCCATGGAGTCATGCAACTAATCCATCAGTATCTATTTTCGATTATTCCGCAAACTTGATTTTAAGGGGTGAAAATGCAGGTAAAACATTCGACCCATTACTCCCTGGGCGTATTTATCGCCCTGTCGGTTGCGTGGTTGCCTCACGCTGCCAGTGCTACTGGAATGGTTCCGGAAACTTCAGTGGTTATTATTGAAGAAGGGAAGGGTGAGGGCAGCATCAACATAAAGAACACTGACAATCAGCCGGCACTGCTCTACACCAGCCTAGAGAATGTTCCCGAGGACAAAGAGGCGCTCCTGGTCGTGACCCCTCCAGTCGCACGTGTCGATTCGGGCGGTAGCCAATTGGTGCGCTTTGTATTGCAAAGTCCGCAGCCATTGAAAACAGAGCGTTTGAAACGTGTGATTTTCGAGGGGATTGGCAGGCGGGAAAAGACTGGAGGGGCGCGAGTTGCTATTAGCCTTCGCCAAAACTTACCCGTTATTATTCGTCCTACTGACCTTCCTCTTGAGCGTGCTCCGTGGACACGTCTAAAGTGGTCGCTTAAGAATGGGGCCCTGCAGGTAGTCAATGACTCACCGTATGTGGTTCGCTTGGCCGCTGAGGTTAAAGTTCAGCCCGCCGACCTGCTTGTAGATCTGGGGAAGACGTATGTTCTACCTGGTGAAAGACTTTCCCGCCCGCTAGGTAAGACGCCAGGTGCTCCGCAAGACACTGTTCGTATTTCCCCGGCAACCACGTATGGATTCAGCGTTGAGAGCTACGACGCACAGCTCTATCCGAATGAGGTTGAACAATGAACTTCAGGGTGCTTGCGCGGATAATACGAATATGGGGATAAAATTTCCGAGGGTATATCCTAAGTTTAACTGCCTTAGCGAATGGGGGTTTTTTTTCTTGGCGATGCCGAGCATTTTTTGTAGTCCATTGGTTGTTGCGGACAGTCTCGACAGGCAAGCTGAATTTGATATTGAAACACTAAGGCATCGTAATATTGATCCCAAAGTCGCTGAGTACTTTCGCGATGCTCCTCGATTTGCCGAGGGGGGGCATATTGTTGAATTGCTGATCAACGGTAGGTCTAAGGGACAAATTAAGGCAAAATTCGATGCTAAGGGACAGCTATGCGTAACTTCCGATTTACTAAGGCACGGTGGACTAATCACTGAGCAGTCTACGCAAAATACAGATGAAGTGTGCCCGCCGTTTGGTCAATTGTTCCCCCGGGGCGAGGTGCAGTTGCGTCCAGACAAAGCTCAGGCCAGTCTAATTGTTCCGCTTGAGTCAGTTAAGCCGGATGAGTCGGAAACGCGACACGCTGTGGGTGGGGGAGCGGCTGGCTTATTCAATTATGACGTGCTGGTCAATAAGCAAGAATTTAACGAGACTTCTTCGGACTATCGCAGCCTCGGCACTGAGCTGGGGTTAAATGTCGAAGGATGGGCGTTGCGCAGTCGTCAAGTCTATACCGATATTGACGGTCAAACTAACCAGGAGCACCTCTATGCCTATGCCGCTACGACGCTAGAGCGGTATAACGCCGAGCTTCAGATGGGCGAGCTGAATATGGGCTCCCCGCTTTTCGCCGGTACGGCCTTTACTGGTGTTCAAATGCAGCCGGAACGGTCTTTGGGCATTCAAAATGGAAGCGGAGCCAGAGTTGAAGGAATTGCTCACTCATCGGCCCGCGTAGAGGTTCGGCAGAATGGCGCGCTGATCTACTCAACGCTAGTGCCTCCCGGTCCGTTTACCCTGACTGACTTGCCGCTGTTAAGCAGCAACCTCGATTTGGATGTGCAGGTTCATGAGGACACCGGCGATGAGCGTCGCTTCACCGTGCCAGCTGCGACGCTGAAAGGCGCAAGCCTTGATGCATCTGCCGGTTATTCTGTCTCCGTGGGGAAGGTGCGCGAGCTTGGCGACAGCGAGAGCAAAACGCCGTCCTTCGCAGCAGTTACCTTTGACCCATGGGCAAATCCTGTTAGCCGCTTGACGGTGGGTGGCATTGCTGGAGAAGAGTACTTCTCCGCCGGGTGGGCGTTTGACCACGTCCTCACCCAAGACACAACTGTCGCGCTCCAGCAAATCGTCAGTGATGCTCAAGATGAAGGCGTAAGTGGTATGCAAATGGAAGTGCGGCTGAATAGCAGGCTTTCAGAAATGCTGTCGGTGAACCTGACCGCGACGGAGCGGACAGAGAATTTCCGCACACTGTCTGATACCACGTTCATCAACGAAGACTCGGATGAGGATGCTTTTCGCGATAAAGGTAGTTACACCGCGTCGTTAAATTATGCCCACGGAAACTTGGGAGTATTTAGTGCTTTCTACACGCGTTCAACTTCTTATGGCGGTGATCCGAATTCTCGGGCTGGTGTGGCGTGGTCGCGCATGTTCGAGCGCACCAGCGTTTCTTTGTCGATGGAACACGAAACCGAGAGCACCGGTGATGACGCCATTGGCAACGCAATATATCTATCTGTAAGTATTCCGATAGGGCAGAGTGCACGCTTGCGCACTTACGCGCGTAACGACGACCGAAGCGGGACGCGTGCTGGTGGGCAATACAGCGATACGCTGAGTGATACCGCATATTACAGTGTTACTGCAGAGCGCGATGAGGAGCAGAAGTATGATGTCGGTGGACGATTGAATCTTCTACCCAGGTATACCCAAGTAGGTTTTGGCTATTCGCAGCGGGACTCTGGAGATGGCTCAAGCTACGACGCAACACTTAGTGGTGGGGTGGCCGTGCATTCGAGCGGCATCACTTTCTCGCCATACCCCATCGAGGATACGTTCGGCATCGTGACTGTTGGTGATGTGGCGGGAGTCAAATTGGATACGCCGCAAGGCCCCGTATGGACTGATGCGCTAGGTCAAGCGGTAGTTCCTGATCTACCGGCTTATCGCGTTAGTCGCCTGGAGGTCGATACCTCAACACTGCCACGTAATGTTGATATTGCTAACGGCTTTCAGCAGGTTGAGGCGGCGCGAGCATCCGTTCAACATATAGGCTTCGAAGTAGTGACCGTTCGCCGAGTCTTACTCATCGCGAGGGCGCTAGACGGCTCACCGCTAAGTAAAGGGCTGACGGTGCTCGATCAAAATGGGCAATATGCCACGTCGGTCCTTGCTGACGGAGCAATCTTCCTTAGTCAGAATGGCGTCTCGCTCGGGCGCTACACCGTAGTATTGTCTGATGAGCAGCAATGCGCGCTCGACTTCACACTACCTGAAGCCGCAGATGTTGAAGCCTTCTACGAACAAGCGACTGCAACTTGTGCAATACCAGAAAAACGCAGTGAGCCTCGCACTGGAGTACCGTCACCATGAGTGTACATAATCGCCTAGTTTTTATGGCAGGTATTGCCGTTGCGTTGATGGCCTCAACGTTGCGCGCAGAGATTGCGTGTGAGTCGCGCATGCTACCAGGCGAAATTAATTTTGGATCGCAGAATCGCGGCCAAATGCTAGATCAGCCAGTTGGCAGTGAGCTTACTTTGGGAAGTCGACGCACACGTTTGGTAATCCAGTGCGCGGCGCCGACTCATTTGTCGCTCGCATATATCGCCCCAGCAGCGGGCGCAGACAGCTATCGGTTCGGGGACGGAAGGGTCTTGTTGACCTTGCACAACGCTCAGGCCGACGGGCAGGAGGTGCTGTTGGCACAAAAAGGAGCGCAGACTCAGGCTAGTCAAGAGCTGTTGCTTAAGCCCGAGCAGCAGCTGCTATTTCTGCAGGACGGACAGCCGGTCGTCGCAACATCCTTCTCACTGAATGTGTCGATCGAAACTCGAATCTCTCCCAACGCGACTCGCGTACGTGCTCCAACTGTCCTTGAAACCAGGGGCTACTTTCAGCCCTTTGCATGGTGACCTGCTGGCCACGACCACTCTCCGAGGATGGTCGTAAGTCAACTCGCATATTCAACGCCCAGGCGTACCATCTAGACCGATCCGGGCGCCCACCTGGATAGCGCGGTTGGACTCCCCCCTTTGGCGCAAGGTGCTCTACGCCAATGAGCCCTACCGCGTGTTTGGAGATGCCTTTGCCTGCGGTGACGGCTTTGCCGAGAGCGGCATGCTCTACGCACGCCTGGCTTGCACGCTTTACCTCAACGGCTAATCCCGTTTGGCTGGCGTCTGCAACAGCGCCCGCCTGGACGTGATCATCGGTCTGCGCCGATCCTCGATCGGAACATGGGTCGAACGCACAACTTGATTCAGAAACGCTCGTCCATTTGTTCGCGATAACGCGGAAGTACCTGGGCTCACTTCTCGGACGAACAACGGCCTGGCACTCGCTGGTTACAAGCTGTCACTTTGGCCAATGCATTGAACAGGACAGTGACTGGCCTCCCAATCGAATTGTGGCGATCTTCAGCTTGGGGTCGTGGCAAGGAAATTCTCAATGGCCGCGCGGCACGAACGAGACTACGAACGGTCTTTTGCAGCTGTACTTTCCGAAAGGTACTGACCTGTCTTGTTGGCGTGATCACGAGATCCAAGTCGTAGCCCATGCGCTGAAAACAAGACCGCCAAAAATTCTCCACTGTAAAACCCTTGCCGAAGCGTTGAAGTATCTACAATCGACTCAGTAATTCAGTGTTACGACAGCCGATTGTAAATGAACCGCATACTTACAGGTACGGGCGCGCGTGTGCGGTATGGGGGACTGAAACACGAGGCGGTAAACCTGTTACTTATTGATACGCCGCGCCGTTATATAGCCGAGACGCTGGGCATCGCTGAACACCTGCTGGACCAATGGAAGCGCCAGAATGATCAATAGGATGGCGCTGCCTTCGGGCAATGGCAGCAGCACGAGGAGAGCTCGAAGTTGCGTCGGTTACGCTAGCAACTTGCCCCGTGACCAAAGAGCGCGGTGGTTAAAAAATGACGCTCGTTATCTTCTTGCAGTCTACGAAATGAGATTTCGCGCCATTGAGGTGCAGGCAGGTAGTTACCCCGTAGCACCGTTACGCTGGGCGCTTATCGATTTCGATGCATGGTGGCGGCCCCTGCGGCGAGAGCGATGGCAAATCGGCGCTTGAGCAAGGTACTCCGCGCCTTCCCCCATGAGGTAAATGCATCTATGGCCATCGCGCCATCAAGGCCGAGTTGAATGCTGTGGGAGCTAGACTAATGCGAGAAGCCGACCGGCAAGTGGTAACCAATCTTCGATCCGTCTGTCGCAGAGCCGAGACAGATTAGTGTTCGATCCGGTGAATGGGCTCGTATTGTTTTGGTTTTCGATGGGTTTAAACACCACGCGAGTCGCTGCCTCGCAGGCCAGCGTTAGCGTCAGCGCCCTACTAGGAAGAATAGTTTCGCGCCCCGGCCACCAGCACGCCTGCGGCGCGAAGAGTGCCGAAGTCAATAATTGGGCTGCTGAGTGAAGGGCGGAGGCAGCCGGCCCGACCGTCCCGGTCATTATCCCCGGCTAGGACCTTCGCAATGGTAACCCAACACAACACTGCTCAGCAGCAGCCCAATTAGCCTAAACGTAACATCCATTCTGGATCGGACCTTTCGTTCGAAAGGGTAAAGCTCAGTCCCGCCTTAGAGGTAGACAACCTCGAATGTCACACTGCCATCCAGTTTAATTGAGGAAGTGAGAGGCAGTGTGCTGGCCTGCTCGATGGTGGGGGTCACATTGAAGTTGAATGTCTGGGTGGTGTAGGAACCCGGCGCATCGAGACCGGTTGCCGGGGCAAGGGCATAGAATTTGCTAGTGTCAAGGGAATCATTACCAGCGGTTACGCTTACCCATGGGCCTGTCGTAGCGGAGCTGACGATTACATCCCTATCCGTGCCATCGCCATTGCCCGATACCGCTTTAATGCTGTATTCACCGATTTTTTTGTTGCCTGTTGCAAGCTCGAAGCCGTAGACCGCAGTTGTACCGGTGACAGTATTACCCGCACGATTGTCGGCGGTTTTAATCGCCACTGAGGCAGACGCATCGCAGGTCAGGGTGAGCGTCACCGGCTTGGGGTCCAGGGGGTTTTTGGAAAGCGTCAGGTCGGAGGCGGGAATGGTGCCAAAGTCGAGGCTAGCTTTACTGAGCGTTGGATTGCAGGCAGCCGGTACAATTACACCAGTAATGGTCAGTTCAATACTCTCAGCGGCCTGGGCAGCAGCACTAAAAGCCAGACAACCAACAAGAGTTACGCGCGAGAATTTCATAGTGTATCCACCTCAGACAGTTCTAATATTAGAGAAGAGCCCGCACGCAGCGAGTTGCCAAGTGACTAGCAACCAGCAAACTCCAATTGTTGCAATGCAAGCAATTTGGCGAGCTTGTTTAAGGTTGGCCTAAAGCAGATTGAGTGCACACCGGTGATGCCTGCTCTCCGCGTAGGCATTCCCTTCATTTCCGAACGTTCCTCCCAATACAAAAATCGCTTTTTCACCTTCACCGAATCATTGCCTGTAAGGACGCGGTTGACGCCAGGCCTTTCTAGTCCGGGCCCAAGCCATACACAACAGGGGATGCTGCACACGTTCGCCGCCGTGCCAGGCTCGCCGGTTCCAGAGGCTGCGCCGGGTTTCGGCTCCAGCCCCACACTGGCGGTAGCTGGCGCGCCACGCCAGCTACCAGGTGGAGCGACCTGTTCGACTGCAACCGCTTTTACATTCAAATATTTTCCCCGCCGCGAGTAGCTCGGCCCGAGCTACTGCCTGCAGCAGGGCTTAATAGACCGAGGAGCAGTACTGCTCAAATTGGGCCGATTGTCGCAACACTGAATTGTTGAATCGATTAGATTAATCTGCAAGACCCTCCATCCCTTCCACGATGCACGCCGCAATCACATTGAGGGACACCTTCGGTGTTCTCTTGCGGCGGGACCGGATTTGCCGCCATTCGTTGGTGCGTCGCGTATTGATATTGATTTCGAAATCTATCAAGAGCATCTACTCAGCCGGTGAGCGATATGCAGGGAGTTGATGGGCGTTGTTCTATGCAACGGGCAATCTCACGAATGCCATACGTAGAGCCCGCAGCAGCCCAATCTGCTGAAACTGCAAACAATAAGTAGCTACCAGATATATGGTAATGAAGGGAATTCCTACACCTAAAGCAGGCATCACCGGTGTGCATTCAGCCTGCTTTAGGCGAGCCTTAACTAATCTCGCCGCACCGTTTGCATTGCAGCGAGTGGAATTTACTGGTTGGTCCCGCACATTTGCGTTTTTCAAAGGTAACAAATGCGAACTCACCTTATGCTCAATCCGCTGCGTATTTTGGTGGTGGAACGCCATCCCTTCCAATTGCTTGCGATACAAATGCTACTGAATCGGCTGGGTTACTACCTTCTAGCCGAGGCAATGGACGCCGAGGATGCCAAGCGAGTAATGACGAGCTCGTCCGCTACGTTCGATTTGCTTCTGTGTGATCACCACCTTGCAGACATGTCCGGAGCGCGTCTGATCGAATGGGCCTGCAACCACGATAAGATAAGATCTGCGATACTAGTCAGTCGCGTTAGTGAAGTTGAACGCACCAACCTCACGCGCGAGACCCGTATCAAGGCGCCCAGATTACTGGCATGCCTGGAGAAACCTGTTGACCGGGAAAAACTACAACAACTGATAGCTCTACACCTTCTTCCTCAAGAGCAAAACTTGACCAGACTTCGGCAAGAAGACTCCATCGGACACCAATACAATCCCCAGACGTTTACCCCACTTGTGCCTCTGCACGCAAAAAATCTCCTTCTTACACATCGCGCACGTCCCATGTGTCTCAACTGGAGAACGCCATGTACTCTCTTAGCGCTTTGATACTCGAGGATCATCCCGTTCAGCGACTGATAGCGGTACAGCTTTTAGAAACCTTGACAGTAGGTCCAATATTACAGGCCCCCGAAGGCACACAGGCCCTAAAGCAACTTAATGAGCATGGCGCAGTAGACGTTCTGCTGTGCGATATCCAGATGCCAGGGATGGACGGGTTGGGCTTTCTACAGGCAGCCAGTAAGCGCGGTCTGGTCAGATCAGTAATCATTTGCAGCAACATTACCCCGGACCTACGCCGCGCGGCGGCAAAGATGGTTGATTTAATTGGTTTGCAACTGCTCGGCGATTCGGATAAGCCATTGAGGCCCTCCAAGCTGGAGACCATGCTAGCTAGGTTCGACAGCAACCGTTACCCTTCAGACAAAATGTTGACGCAGCAGCATCCACAACCCACACCTATGGAAATACAACAAGCCTTGGCGCAAGGACAATTCGAGGCGCACTACCAACCCAAGCTAGATCTGAACAGCGGACGTCCAATAGGCGCTGAGGTATTGGCGCGTTGGCGCCATCCCGAGCGTGGTTTGCTCGGGCCGCAAAACTTCCTGCCCGCAATGGAAAAGTACGGAGAACTTGACCGTTTATTTGAGAGCCTATTGGAACAAGGACTGCCTTTGGCCGCGTACTTGCGAGCCAATGGAACCCCTTTACCTCTTGCCTTTAACTTGGATGCCGCGCAACTAAGTAATCCTGAATTTTGTTTAACTGTGGCTAAGAAGCTTAAATTCCACCATCTGCCAGGTTCGGACGTGACTATTGAGGTTACCGAGAGCAGCATTCTGCACTCTCCGGCCACTAGCCTTGAAAATATGATACGGCTGCGTCTGATGGGCTGCGGAGTGTCGGTAGATGATTTCGGTACCGGCTACTCTTCCCTGAAGCGTCTTTGTGAAATGCCCTGTAACGAACTTAAGATCGATGCCAGCTTTGTTCAGGCAATGACCAAGAGCCCGCAATGCCGCGCAGCAATTACTAGCACCCTGTCTTTCGCTTCTACCCTAAACTTAAATGTAGTGGCTGAAGGTATTGAAACGGTTGAACAACTGGAATTACTAAAAAGTTTTGGCTGCACTCGTGGGCAAGGCTTCCTGCTGGCCAGGCCGCTAGAAAGAAAACAACTGCTCAGTTGGTTAAATTAGGAAGCGCTATGGCTATTGGTTGTCGCATCGCGATGCTCTCCATCAAAATCACATCGGTATCACGACCACTGGGCTGGTTCATTGCCTTTCCCAAAGAGCAGAGCATGTCAAAAATGCTCACCATCCTGAGTCTTGTGCTGAGCGCTATTTTCCCGCTGGTGGCGGATGCCCGAACGCCATGGATCATCGCGCATCGTGCCGGCACCGCCGATTATCCGGAAAACACGTTGCTGGCCATCAGGCAGGCATTAATAAATCGAGCAGATGGGATCTGGCTGACTGTCCAACTCAGTTCAGACCAAGTGCCGGTGCTGTATCGTCCGCAAGATCTGTCGACTCTCACGCAGGGTCGTGGTCCCGTGTCCTCCCTCACTGTCGAGCAACTCTCGCAGCTCAATGCTGCTTGGTCATTCACGTCTAACAGTGACCAGGGGAGGGAGCATCCGTACCGTCAATATAGCCGTGATGTTGCTGTCCCGACTTTGGAGCAGGCATTGAATGCAATTCCACCCAACATACCAATCATTCTTGACCTAAAGGCACTGCCTGCGGAGTCGTTGGTGCACGCTGTGGCAAGCGTTATAGAGCGAAAAAAGGAGTGGGGCCGTGTTCTGTTTTACTCGACAGAGGCGTCTTTTCAATCGGCTTGGGAGTCTTACCCAAATGCCAGGCTATTTGAGGTGCGGGATGTGACGCGTACACGGCTGTTGACGGTCGCCTTGGAGCAGCGTTGTGAAAGCCCTCCACAGGATCGAGTGTGGACTGCATTTGAGTTGCGGCGAAAATTGGATGTGGTCGAAGCTTTCACGCTGGGTGAGGGGCGCTCTCAGGTTGTGAGTGCTTCACTTTGGACGCCGCAAGCCATCAGTTGCTTCAGGTCATCCAATCAAAAGGTGCCGATACTGTGGATCGGTGTCAATTCTGAAGCCGATTACCGTAGAGCTATCAACGCTGGCGTCAATGCCGTTTTGGTGGATTCCCCGGCACTGGCACGGCTGTGGAGCAATTATTCTGCTTGCGCCGGATTATGTCAGTAATTAGGGGGGGCAAAGGGGTAAGCCACAAACCTCTGAAGTCTGAAGTATGCTCTATGGTAATCTGAGCCCTTCTACTTGAACGAACTTACATTGAACACAGATCAAGCTTCTAAAAGAAAAGATATCGCCTGGAAAGCCGTTCAGCCTTAACCTTCAGGTCGACGATCTCGTGCATGCGATGAATAACAAGCTGACCAGCAGTCATGCATGAGCAACCGATAGATTAGCGTCGAATCCGATGCAATTGATGGTCAGGTCGAATTCAAACGGTTAGTCAAGTGAAGTGCAATTTCGCACCTCTCGACGTTACTGGAGTGCTTGTTTGATGGCACCCCAGCCATACACTTAGCGATCGAGTAGGCAAAGTGCAACACATGTTCAGCAGAGATACGATCGAAACGTTAATCGGACTAGACGTGGTAAGGGCGCGGCGCGAGGCAATCCATCCATCCATCGGACTAACCTGACCAAGAGCTCCCGCTGATCACGCTTCGGCGTCACCTTGAAGCCTGGGTGGGGAACCAGGACGAGCTGTTGCATTGGTGAGTGACTCACAATAAGCGGTACGAGCTGTGCCCCATAACGACTGCCCGGCTCTGTGGCGTCGCACGCTCCACAGCTCGTTCCTAAACCGGACTACTACTAATTCACTGGCGTGATCTGGATTCCCACATCGCCAGCAAAAACATAGCAATTGAAGCGGCCAGATGTGTAACCAGCTCGGCGTGCCGAGGCGCAGCTCTGGCACCGCGTTTGCCCTTCCCATGAACATTGCTAGCCGGTGTCTCAAAGCACCCAATCCCTCTACGGCCGCAGCGCAGTGGTGCGCTTGGAGGAGTAAGGCGAACCAAAGGTAATGAACCACTCAAATCAAGGCTGCCCAATTCAGTATGTCCGACTGGTACAGTTTTGAAGGCGAGCAACTTGATTGTCAGTAAGAGCAGCTGAGAAAACTGCCATGACCACGCGGTGACATAGGGCTTTCCAAACTACTAAGGCGGGAACGAATTTGGCAGACAATCTACGCCACGCTGCTGGATGCTTGCAGCAATGTGTTCGAATACATCGAAATGACCTATAACCCAAAGCTTCGTTACGGAACAGCCAGCTGTCACCGGTAGTGTTTGAAAGGCGTTGTGCAATGAGCTTGGGGGGGGGGCAAAGTAAGGGAACCCCTACAGAGAGAAAAGGGTTTGCCGGTATCTTGGGGGCTTCAAAACAAGTAAAGTTGAAATAGTAGCGTTTTTTTTGAGTGGAATGAATTCTATAGACCTCATCAGACATAGTAACCAGTTAAAGCTCTAGCAGGATAGTCGACATCGAAGTAAGGAAAGCTTTCAGGGGGGGGCTCGCCCGCAAGGGGATGGCGAGCACAATTCTGTATGGCTTTGCTGAGGTCGTTGAGAACTGTTGGAGAATCAGCATTGAGGTCGCGGAGTTAGTCGCTGTGCCGACCGTCGATGACACTGACATCACCAGCAATTTGGAAGTGGGTCAGCCCCTAGTCGGCGTCCACAGCTTTGAGGTGAGATCGCTGACATTTGTACCACGGCAAACGGTAACGGGGCGAGGTCATGAGCTACCCGGCGCGCGTAGAACGGTGGCAACACACCGATCAGGTGTTCGCCGCGGATGGCGCACCGGAGAGGTGACCGATCCGAGAAACCCACTTCCGATTTCGATCTGCGATGAAGTCAATGAATACGAACTAATTGGGTTAAGTGGATTTCGCCTCATCATTAATGCTTGCCGTAAAGGCTGCGACTGCAGTTGCCAAGTAAAAGCTGCATCTTATCTATCATGCTGCGCTAACAAGTGGATAGAGCATCTGCAATAGCTGCAAGCGAGGGGGGGTTTTAGGCCGTTATGCCGTGGCCAAATGTAAAAATGCCGCTTGACGGTTACTGCAGAATTTGAAGTGTAGTGCCGTCGAAGATAGTGCGCATTTCATTCAAGAGTACGGAGTCAATACAGTAGTGTACTGCAGTTGGCTAGAACCAAAATCCGGAATCGGTTGGCAACCTATTGTTTTACTAAGGCCTGACTGGACGTTGTGTCAAACCTATGTTAAATGTCCTGCTATGGATTTCTTTGCAAAGGAGCATGAGTTGTGAATGCGGTGCGTAAAAAGTACGTTTTGCTGGTTGACGACGATCCCGTCCATAGATCTCTTTTGGAACAGTACTTTGTGTCTGCAAGCTGTGAGGTGAGTTGTGCTGGAAGTGGAGTGCAAGCACTTCAACTTATTAACACGGCCCCTGTTGACTTGGTGATCACCGATCTAAATATGCCAGGTATGAGTGGGAACGAATTGGCACGATTTATCAGGAAGCTTGAGGCCAACGTGAAGGGTAAGAAGTGTACGATAATTGGCATAACTGCCAATGAGGAAAAGGATTTGAAAGATAGATGCATCGCGGATGGGATGGATAGTTTACTTATTAAGCCAATAGATTTTACCCAGATCAATGGACTTGAAATTCATTCCCTCCCGGCTAGTGACCCCATGGTCGATTTTGGTGCGATCAGTGTTTATACTAAGGACGCTGAACAAGTACGAATCATCCTTAATACGCTAAAAGCCAGTCTTGAAGAGGATATTGAGACACTTAAAGAGATTGACCCGGGTCTACTGCTTAGGCTGGCCCATCGAGTTCAGGGCGCTGCTCGGGTAGTGGGCGCGAAGACGTTGGAGACATCGGCAAAAGAATATGAAGAAGCGGCATTGCGAAATTTTGGAATGCAGAATGACTCGTATCGTCGAGAGGAACTGGTAAGGCAGATATCCAAAACTATTCTACGTATAGACCATTATCTTTACGAAGAACAGATAGAACTATTTCAGTGATCCATTAGAGGCTAGCATGGCAAAAGTTATTGTTGTCGATGATCATGCCGTGGTACGTATGGCAGTGAAAATGTTATTGGAAAAGAACGGGCATGAGGTCGTTGGTGAGTATTCGGGAGGGATTGAGGCGCTTGATACATTAAAGGCCGGTATGGCAGAGCTCCTTGTATTGGATATAGATATGCCACAGATAGACGGATTTGGGGTGTTACAACGGCTGAAAGCAAGTAAGTCAAGATGCAAGGTGATTGTGTTCACAAGCTTACATCCCAATCAATATGCCAATAGATGCGCGCGCGCCGGTGCGTCTGCGTTTGTGAGTAAGCAGGACGACCTCTCTGAGCTTACGATTGTCGCGAAGATGGTTTTATCTGGCTATAAGGTCTTTCCAACCACAATGTCCTCCTCGGTAGCGAAAACCTCTCAAGAGCATGATGAGGCCAGCATGCTAGCACGCCTGTCCGCCAGGGAAGTTGGAATACTCAGGCTGCTGATACGTGGGGAACGTTTGGTGGATATTGCAAGGCAAGTCAACTTAAGCGACAAAACAGTTAGTGCTTATAAGTCCAGGGTAATGAACAAGCTAGAGGTAAATAATATCTTTGAACTGATAGACCTTGCAACCAGGAACAACATTAAGTAGATTTATTAATAATCGTATTCAACATTTTCATCGCAAACAAAGTTGCTCGGTTTTTAGGGCTTGCCAATGCGACTCATTAGCGACTTGATGGTTTGCCCACCCCGTCCTGATTAATGCTTTCGCGGCGGAGAGACTGATTTTAATACTTTCTTGACGCACTCACTGCGATTCGGACTTCGCGGGGCACGTTTTAACTCACAGAATGTGCAAATTCATAGGGTAGCACTGAAAGATAGCTTTACAGGTTGTGAATCAGTCCGCATTTTTAGTCGCTCTTCAGGCCTTGGAAATAGTACTATGCTGAAGTCATAGCTACTGCATGTCACTGTGGTATCGACATTTGGAGCTATAAAGTATCACGATGTAATCGAACATTTAGCAAATGGAGCCATTCGCTGCCATTTTCATTAATCTATCTGCATTGGTTTACAGAGATTTAAACTATATTCCAATAGATTTGCCTACTGTTATCGGTGATAGCTGCTTGGGGTATAGCGATTTTCATGGCTTCTGCTTATCGCACTCCAGCAATGTATGTAAAAGTTGGCATCTTCGAAAGCTACATCAAATGGAGTTGGCCCGATGAGTCTGAAAAGGCTTAGTTCAATGGTTGCTGTTTGTATGTTGATGGTGGGCGCGCTGTGTATTAGTAGCATCTGGTGGGCTGACCAACTATATCGAACCAGCTTGGTTGTATCTCGTCAACTCAACAACTCATGTCAGGCTGCGGAACGCTTGCGTACTGCGATCCGAGAGCGTGCGTATTTTGCTCGCATGTATGCAAGCAGTGGTAGCTCTCAGGCGCGTGAAAAATATTTTGAATTGCAGCGTAGCAGTGAAGTAGAAAAGCAAGCTTTGCGCATCCAAGAAAGCGACCTCCAGGGCGAGGAGGCAAAACTCTTGATTGCGCTAGAAAAATTGCAATTGCAACAATCAGCTGAAGAGCTTCTTGCAATTCGCGAAACTGATGAGCGGGGTAGAAGCGAACGACTCAATGGCGCCACATATACTAAGGGTGAATTCGATTATTTGAATACGCTAGGTGCATTTAGATACTTAAAATATCTCAAAAAAAATCAAAAACTCACAAAGATGGAATCAAAAGCAAAAACAATGCAGTTTGTAGCAGCATTTATGCTCGGTATATCCATTCTGTATGCGGTGAGTGTCGCTATATTTTATTTCGGACGCTATCTGCTTTCTCCTATACAGCAGCTAATAAACCAAACTAAACGTCTTCAGGCTGGTGGCAATGGAGGTGAGCCTATAACTTGCCTAGGAGGGGGGGAGGTTAGAGATCTAGCGATCGCCCTAGAGGGGTTTCGTCAAACAAATTCAGAACTTAATAGTGCTCACAGTATTAAAAATAAAGAATCGGAAATAACTATTGCCTTACAGGGTTGTGCGACCGAGCGTCAGTTCATAAAAAGACTGCGAGAGTTACTTGATAAGTGGCTTGATGTTGTAGTTGTTGAGTTGAGGGATGAGGGCTCTATCAAGCATCAAGGGCTGTTGAATTATCACTATCCCCTTGAGCATGGGCGGTGGATTAATAAGTTTCTATCCATATCAATTGATCATCCTCTCAGTCTTTCGCAGTTGCAGCTTCTCGATGCTCTTCCCGGCGCGATAGAGCCCCTCTGGCAACTCGTGGCTCAACGCTCCAGTACATCGAATCTTCTTCGTCATAGCCAGGCACAGGCGGAAAAACTGACCAGGCAATCAATTGAGTTGAAGGCCCGTCATCAAGCTCTTAAGGAAAGAGAGAGCTGGTTCCGCAGCATCGTTGAGCTGGCACCGGATGGAATTATTGTTTTCGGACAGCACGGGCAGGTCATTCTTGCTAACTCGGGATGCGAACAGATGTTTGGCTATCAACACGGAGGGTTAATAGGTTGCGAGTTCAAAGATTTAATACCGAAACACTTAAATACTAAAGTATTCGCCCTTGATACGGAATACTTTTACGGCACTACGGCAAAGCATATGGAGGGCATGGCGCGAAAGTCTAATGGCAGCGAGTTTCCCGTGGAAATAAGCTTTACATTGCTACCATCTCGCTTGGAGGAGGCGCATTTTCTGTGCGTCTCGATTCGCGACATGACCCAGCGCAAGCTTTATGAGCAGAACCTAGCTTTTACCCATGACCAACAAAAGGCCATATTTGACGCCTCACCCTATGGCTTGGCCTTCATTCGAGAAGACTGTGTTATCCAGGCTAATCAGTTCTTGGAGCGACTCCTCGGCTGCAACGAGCAGGATTTGCTAAATCAATCCCCTATCGATTGGTTAGGGCAAGACGTCTGGAACCAGCATGAAAAGACTATCCGAGCACTATTGTCGCAAGGAGAGGTGTTTTGCAAAGATATTCAACTCTTCCGAAAGGATGGCAGTCAGTTCTGGGCCTCTCTCTCGATTTGCTCGGTTCAACCCGACAGTTTTAACTACGGAACAATTTGGGTAATTCAGGATATTACATTGCAACGCACTGCGGCTATGGAAATAAAGGCTACCCGTGAGCTGACTGAGGAAGATATGCGAGTGAAGGCCACGTTCGTTGCCAATACATGCCACGAAATTCGAACTCCCATGAACGCAATTATTGGCTATACGCATCTATTACTGGACACACAGGCCAGTGATCAACAAAAGGATTACCTGCGTAAAATTAAAAAATGCAGTCATCACTTGTTGGACATACTCAATGATATTCTGGACTTTTCAAAAATCGAATCCGGAAAGCTGATTCTCGATTGTCATAGCTTCAATCTGAGGCAGCTTGTAGAAGAGGTTGCCGATTTGCAGAGGCTTGCCATTCAACAGAAAGGTATCTCTTTGGCGATCACTATCTCCGAAAGCATACCTGATTTTCTTTATGGAGACTCACTCCGTATAAAACAGGTACTGCTCAACTATTTAAGCAATGCCCAGAAGTTTACTGATAGCGGATGTATTAGCGTTAAGGTGGATCTTGTTGAGCAGCCGGTAGACGGCTTCCTCATTCGTTTTGAGGTGACCGACACAGGAATAGGATTAAGTGAGAGTCAAGCGCTTCGAGTGTTTGAAGGCTTTGAGCAGGCGGACGCTTCAACCACGAGGAACTATGGCGGAACAGGGCTCGGATTGGCTATTGCAAAACAATTGACTATATTAATGGGCGGAGAGGTTGGGGTAATCTGCGCGGCAGGTAAAGGGAGTACCTTCTGGTTTACGATCCGGTTACCCATAGCACAAACACACCCTTTGGACCATCCGCGCCCGGTTCTGAATAGAATTCCCAATTTCGACCAAGACAGAGTTCTTCTCGTTGAGGACAATGAGATGAATCAAGAAGTCGCGGTGGCCATTCTACGCTCCGTAGGTTGCCATGTAGATGTTGCGAATAATGGGCAAGACGCGTTAGACACGCTCAAAGCAGGTAGCTTTGATTTGGTTCTTATGGATATGCATATGCCTGTGATGGACGGATTGACGGCAACTAGAAAGATTCGTAACGACTCAGGAATCAGAAATATTCCAATCATTGCGATGACTGCCAATGCTAGGCAAGATGATAGGGAGGCGTGCCTGTCGTCTGGCATGAATGATTTCATCAGTAAACCGTTCACACCTGATAAGCTCTACGCATATTTGGAAAAATGGTTAAAAAAGTCCAAGTACGAATTGTCGGAAATTAATATTTCGAGCCTGGAATCACTTGACGGTCTTAATGTAGATGTTGGGGTGCGGCGAGCGATGGGGCAACGTGCACTATACATTACATTGCTAAAACTTTTTTCGGAAAGTCAGTCTAAAATAGCAGAGCAACTCAGTCAGGCGTTGGAGGATCGTAATCTTACCGGCGTTTTTGAGTTGGCACATAACTGTAAAGGAAGTGCCGCAACAATCGGGGCGGGTGGGATTGAGGAGGCGGCAGCTCTGGTTGAAAAATCACTCCAGCAAGGAGTGAAAGAAAGTGAGGCTTTGGCGAACGCCCACACACTGCTTCAGCGCATCAATAGTTTGATCTGTCAGTTAAAGTTTATTTTGGACTAATAAGTAGACTTGGTGAGGTGTGAGGATGTTGAGCAAGACAACCGGCGCAAACATAGATATTCTCTGCCAAGCAATGGGGGTTAAGTAGTCGCCAGTTGCAGAATGCGGGCTTCCCTAGCAGGTACACTACCATTGTACTGTCCTTTCGCTATTGGTGGTGTTCTGGCATCTATAACGACTCGTCAGTCCAGGAGTTATAATGGATATTGATATTTTCTTGATTAATGACGTTTTTTTATTTGACTCTGGAAATAATTTTATTTGTTTAAGGTGCGGTAGGTCCCCTAGGGTCAAGCGCCTTAGCCTCCTCGAAAGTAGCTGCTTAAAGTTATTGCTCATCCGGCAAGAAGAGTCGCTGTTAGTAAATGTTTTTATTGAGGGTGTCTTTAAAATGCACCAGCTAACCTTCTCATGCATAGACGTTTATCAAGCCATGTCAGAGCTTCAGAAGGTGCTTGAGGAGTATGCGTCAGAGTGTACTCTTAATATTGAAACATATCTTGGTGGATATAAACTAAGCGACAACATTTACTGGAAAAAAATCAATGAGAGCTCAGGCGAGCAAACGACAGGTTTCAAGCTTTCTAGCGGGTAGTGCCTATAGCTGGTTTGTTAGTGGAGACTTGGCTGACATCGGGGCTGACTCGCGGCACCTTTCTACTTAAACCTGCGGATGAGATCTGTGGACCCGTGTTGCGGCATTGCCCTTGAGGTTGATCGACTTGGCAGGGGGGGGGCACGTTTTATGCTGATTGTGACTGTGGGACGTGAGGGTGGCACCCCATGGATAGGCCTTTTGCGTTTCTCGAATCAACTGTATTCATTGGGAGGGCGGTGACTTCGCCCTACGCCAGGGGCGCGGTTACCAAGCCGTGACCAAAATCGCTCGAGTCGAAACCTAAGGTGAAGCAATCTCGACGCGCTTGTGCCGTCAGATGAGCAGAGACAGTTTGAGCGAGCTGGGGGGCTCGAGCCTCGCGAAGCCGTTCCCACCAGAGAGCAGCAACTCCGGCGACGTGAGGGCAAGCCATGCTCGTACCTCCAATCGAATGAAGCGTCCCTCCGGGCCAGGCAGAAAGCACATCGACGCCTGGAGCGGTGACATGCGGAAAGCTGTTCGAGAAATCCGCGATTTCATACAGCGGGCCAGAAATTCCAGCAGCTCCTACGGAAATCACTCCGTCGGCCGCAGCTGGCAGCGACGCTGCAATTTTGTAATCACGATTTACAGAGCGGCGGCTTTCGTTGCCTGCTGCTGCGATGACTAAGGGGGCAGCATTGAAGGCCGCTTGAGCCTTGAACATGGCCATGAGTGAGTCGAGCAGGCGGAGGTTTCCGCGGTAGATTTCCAGAGCTTGTGATGTCGCCAGGTCTACTGGCCAGCCGGCTTGAACCTTCCGTTCAACCTCGCCAGGAAAGTCGAAGCCCAGGGACATGGAAATGATGTTCGCGCGCTCTTGTGCGGCCCACTGCAGACCGCGGAAAAGGATGTCGGAGTTCGCATTGTGCTGGCCTATCACTTTACCGATCAAAGCCTGGCTGACGCCTCTAGCTACGCCGATTCGTCGACCATTTACGTCCTGGCCGAAAATGGTTCCAGCGCAATGAGTACCATGACCGTCCAAGTCACCGTTACCTTCCTCGGTGAAATCACTTTCTATGATATTCATCCCTGCAAACGCCGGATGCGATCGATCAATGCCTGTATCCAGCACTGCCACTGTAACGCCCGCACCAGTGTACGGTGATTGATCAGCCTGAACCGTTCCAATTCCCCAAGCGTCACCAGTTGCCGGGACTGGTGCTGAGCTTGGTACTGGACGGACCAAGGCGGTAGCCATCGGTTGGGTAACCGCTAAAACTTCGGGGTCCCGCGCCAGATCAGCCACTGCTTGGATAGGCAGGCGTTCCACGGTAAGCATGTTGCTGCTCAAAGGGTTTGCTGCCCGCTTTAGAGAGTTTGTCGAGGTCTTGGGACGTCTCAGGACAATGTAGTTTTCCATTCGCATATCCTTAGGGTAAAAATCGAAAGCCGCCAGTCGACGCCCGGGCCTTTTGGCCCGGACGAGAACAGCTGTCAGAGACGTACAGGCAGGGTGACTTGCGGCTGGATCTCTACCAGAGCGGAATACGCCTCAAGAATGTCGGTGAAAAGATCTGGATGCTTCGGTGCGTGAACAGTCACAATCAGCGCATACCGAATTTTCTCAGCTTTGTCGGCTGTACCACCCTTGGCCCTAGCGTTGTAGTGGATGTCGAAAGCTGCATCCTTCAAGCTGGACCCGTACATATTTTTTGAGTCATGAAGGACGGTTTCCCACTTCCCGGCGTCGGAGCGAAGCTCATCTTCGGTGGCGAATTTCTTTTTCTCGAAAAATGACTTCGTCTTGGCGTTCGCTTTACCTTCTTTCACCTTGTCCTTGTTCGGTCTGAAGGTAACCTCGAGCCCAGCACGAGTGTAGGAGGCTGAGTCCTGAGGGTCTGTAGTCGAAGCGAAAGAAAAGGTAGCCGTCACCTTCACCTTCCCTGTCAACTGAGCCTCAGGTAGTGGGATGGGGGCACGGATGTATTTGCCGGGCTTGAGTTCACCTTGGTAAACGATGCGGGCAACACCCGATGGGCACGTGATTACCTCAATTAGGTCTTCAGGGATCTTTCCCCATCCCACGTCTACCGATTCATGGCCATTCTGATCTGCTGAGTGGATCAGTAAAGCTTTGATCGCCAAAGGAGATAGCTCCTGACCAAGGACGGCGCGTATACCCACTGCAGAGCGCAACATGTTTGGAGCCGCGAAGCTGGTCCCCAGCAGTGGAACTAGAGTCGGCTTTTTGCCTGGAGTCAATGCATGGAAGTACTGCTTGCCGCCTCCAAATGCCATGAGGTCAGGTTTGATGACGCCAGGGCTCCGGCCAGGTCCGCGAGCGCTATAGGAGGCGCGCGCCCAGGCCTCGCTTGTGCAGTTAGCTGCGCCAACGGTCACAGCGTTGACACAGTCCGATGGAACCTGCACGCGGTCCAGTTGAACGATCGAGTCCCTTGTGCCGTTGTTGCCGGCGGCTATGGTCATGAAGGTGTTGCCATCACTGAGCAGATTGTCGATCACCGACGTCCATGCATGCACGTCATCATCCTCGATGGCCACATCCGGACCCACGCTGAGGTTGATGAATTCATACTGGCGGGACAGCAGTACCTCTTCGATATGACCGAGCGTTCGGTAGAGCTCCAGAGGGTTTTCCAGACTAGCGCCTTCATCTAAAACCCGAAGGTGATCGACGAAGGAGTAAGGTCGAGCCGCTTGTCCCTCAGGCTCAATCGGGCCGAACAGAAAAGCCGAAGTAGCGGCCAGGCCGTGCTCTGGTCCTTCGGGGTCATCGCTAGCGTTCTCATCAAGCACCCGATAGCTACGCAGCCATTTTCCTATTGCGTGGTCTTCTGGGAGGCCGGCGTCGAGAATCGCCACCCGCGGATCTGAGGAGAGTGGAGGTTGCGTTGGCAATGTACATCCGACGGACGGACCACTCCGCTTGGTAGTCGGCAAGAGACCACGCATTTTGGGAACGGGCCGGATGACGCGAACGAAAACAAACTCCGAAAGCTCGAGCGCGGCTTGTTGCGCCCCTTCTACGGGTACGAACCACAGATTACCGACCTCAAAGCCAAGCTCGGTATGGACGGTAAGCTCTCGTGCTTTCGCAAAATCGACGAAAGCATTCTGGATGAAGCTGCTGTCCTGATCGGGGAGCATGTGGATACCGCATTCGAAGTACCTGTCGTGCTCTGTGCCAGGGTTGACCACTCGCTCACTTGGCTCGAATGCAGAGATATTCTCAATGCGCGTCAGTTCAGTCGCTTCGTCCGAGTCAACCTCAACGCTATTCATCCAATCGCTGAATGCCCTAAACGCTTTTCGTTTGCCTGCGACGAAAATTTCTGTGGTCGGAGTCTCTCTAGGAGCTACCTTGCGAGTCCAGCTTTCCGGAGTAACGCGTACCTTACGGCTCCCAATCGACTCCAACCCAACCGAACGCAGCATATTGGCAGGGAAGAAAGATTTCGCGATATAGCTGGGATTCAGTACGAGACGAGCCACTCCGAAATCCTGCGGACAAGCGGAGGAAGAGAGGCTATCCAGCGCAAGAGCTGCGCTATCTGCCTGCTCTGTTAGGCGCTCGCGCGCTTGCTCGAAGGTGTAGGCGTCAGCCTTTTCTATCTTCCTACCAACGCCTTTAATGCTCTGTGTTAAAAGCTCGCCCCGACCGATCAGAAAATTCGTTTGGCTCATGCAGTAGTACTCGTCCGTGTTGATCGCTTAACAGCGTTTGGTGCTGCATTTCTGTGCTTGCGAATCGTGTCCCGGCTCACGCCGGTAATATCGTGAATAGCTCGCTGAGAAAGCGAAGTATCGCTGTCTAGCATTACCGCAAACTCGATCTGCTCAGCTCGCTCCAGGTGAGGAGTCCTTTGGCGTACGAGCTCCTCGATCAGTTTCTCCGAGCCGGCGGTGCCCAGAGCGAGCGCTCGGCGGAAGCGTTGCATTTCTCTCTCAATATCGCTGAAAGACTGATTCTGCAGTGCGTACGAAAGGACTCCAGTCCACTTCTCGAACGTAGGGAAATCTGGGCCGAGGAACCGCTTTATGGCTATGCCTACTGCTTCTGCGTCAGGTGCCTTGAACTCAACTATGAGGTCAAAGCGTCTCCATAGCGCAGGGTCGATGAGCTCTGGATGGTTGGTCGCAGCCAACAGCAGTCCAGTTGCAGGCCAATCATCTACCTCCTGGAGAATGACGGTGACCAAGCGCTTCAGTTCGCCAACGTCACTGTCGTCACTGCGACGCTTAGCGATGGCATCGATCTCATCGAGAAACAGCACCGACGGCACGCGCTTGGCATAGTCGAGTGCAGCCCTCAGGTTGGCGCCACTCTTGCCTAACAGGCTACTCATCACGGCCGTCAGATCCAGCACGAAGAGAGGTACCCCCAACTGCGCAGCGATCCAGCGAGCTGTGATTGTTTTACCTACACCAGGAGCGCCTACGAACACTGAGGATTTGGTTGGCTGTAACCCAAGCGCCGTCAGCTTCTTGGTCTGCTTTCTCTCTTTGATCAGTTGAGCGAGAGAGTGCTTGACCATGTCATCCAGCAACGGCGCGGGATAGTCAGGTCCGTCATCGAAAACCTTCAGAAGAGATAGCCGAGACTCGTTGTCGATCGGTAGGGTGGCCTCTTCAATTTTGGTTGGAGCTTCTCTGCGCATGTAGGGAGCATTTCCGCCAGGAGCGATGGTCCGCAGATACTTATCGAGCTGCTCCGCCAGCTCGGGTTGCGCGCCTCGATATTGCCTAACGAGGCGCGCAACAAAGAGCCGGACGTCCTCTGTTTTCTCACTGAGAGCCAGTCTGGCGACCTGGACTAAATCTGATTTTACTTTGGTGAATTCGTCCATTGTCATGTAAACGCTATGATTCTAAAGGGCTATAGCACTTAGTGCTGTGGACTAGATCATAGCATGAGGTTTTCTATTCGTCCCCTGGTGAAGGAACTGTGGATGATGGTTCAGGGCTTAGCTGACCAGCGGAAGGCGATGGCACCGCATACTGGGGATAGCTGATGTCACTGGCTGACCGCCAGAGAGGAGGAAGCACAACGGCGTTCCGTTGACATCGCAGAGCATGCGGATTTTGGTTGTCGAGCTGCCGCGACCGCGGCCTAGAGCTTAATCGGCAGTCTCGTCAGGCCTCTTTTTTCCGAGCGCCAGATGAGGCTCGGGTTGCGCGTACTGCGGTTGAGTCGATCAATGGCAGCTCCTCAGGAACACTCAACGCCTGGGTTTTGACAGGCCTCTGTTAGTGACACTTTGGTAAATGAGATCGCTACCTTCCGTTCAGTAAACAGAAAGAATTTCTGTCCTGAATCCCGAAGAAAGCTCCATTCGGAATAGGCTTTCCATCTCTAGATCGCCTTCAATGAGCTCGTCCGCCCGCGCCGGCGTGCGGTCCATTTGAAGCTCAAGTGAGCCGGCGAGCTCCTCATAATCGGTTTCACAAGTAGGCGCTGGGCAATCACCGTCTATGCGTATAAATTGAGCGTAATCCAGCACAGCTAGATCATTGGGCAAATCCTCTGCGACCCGTTGCGAGAACTGCAGCAAGGAAGCTTCGGCGAGCACATAGAGCCATGCCTGGCCATCTTCGCTCCCGGTGCGTCTGAGCACTCGTCCCAAGACCTGGCGGAAATGCAATTCGGTTCGTATACGGCTCAGATAACAGCACACCTGTAGCCGAGGAATGTCGGTTCCTTCGCTGATCATTCCTACAGCGACGATCCACTTTCCTAGCCCTGCTCGGAAATCATTGATGATCTGCTGAGCACCAGGTGTTCGTGTAGTAACCACTACGCACTCTTCACCTCGCGTCCTGAGCACTGCCGCGATTTGGTTGGCGTGACGAATGTGCGTCGCAACCACTAACCCCCCAGCATCAGGAATTTCGCGGCGGATCTCGTCTAGCCGGCAGCGGCCCAAGTCCAAGACCTTATCCACAACTTCATGGTGAGTAAGTAGGTCCTCGAAGGTCACCGGCGACTCGTTCAATAGCTGAGCGACGCTTGAGTAGACGGTAGCAATGGGCGAGTCGCCAGCTAGCTCAGTGAGTCTGACCGCGCTATTGTCGATCACTACGATGCGTGGAGAGCGGCAAACTCCGTCTGCGATCGCGTCTTTAAGCCCGTAACGGAAGTCACAGACCAGTCGCCCTTCGGGATCTGAATACCGAGCCAAGGCGATTGCTTTGTCATCGGACCTCCACGGTGTGCCCGAGAGTGCTAGGGTGAACGCCGCCTGATCCTGTAGACGTTGGAGAATGATTTGTCCCCAAGTATTGCTCAAAAGCGGATCGTGCCCGGCGCAATGGTGAATCTCATCGAAAACCGCGAGAACCCTGTAATCCTCAACCAATTGCCAAAATGAGGCTTCGTGGTGATCCATTGCCTGGTAGGTCGAAGCGATACCGAGCGACCCTAGCCGCCCGTCAAAAGGACGGCCTAGTACCGCGGAGAATGTCCTCTGCAGTCCGTCGACGACCTGACAGGATGGTGCAAAGCAAAGTACAAGATCGATCAGGCCAGCTTGCAGCAAGCGGCTTGCGATCTCAGCCGCCATCCTGCTTTTACCGGAGCCAGGTGTAGCTTGGCAGAAAAAATGGGAGGAAACCTGGTAGTGATCCAGCGCTGCAGACACACAAGAATCCTGCCACACCCGCAATGTCGTCATGCAGCCACCAGCATCTTCAAGGTGTTCTCTATTGCTCGTAGATGGCCGAGCAAGCGCGAGCTGCGATCTCTCGCCTCAATGTAGTCATCCTCTACTCGTGCACGTAGGGCAGGCATCTCAGTGAACAATTGCTTGTATCGCTCGGCTTCGCCCAGGGCGGTGAGCATGTCTAAGCGAATCTCTTTTGCAAGCGACTCTAGCCGTTGTGTTGAACTCCGTTCTGAAAGCACCTTCGGAGGGACACTCTTCTCATTTTCCTCTCTCTGCGGCTCATTGAGGGGGGTGTAGAGACGATGCTGGACTAGAGAAACAATGAGGCCATTGGGTTTCTCCAGAACGTGGAAAACCTGATCACGCCTCCGGCGCTCGGGGTCTTGCTGCACCCAGCCCACGCGCTTGAGCCGGTGGACTTGATCGTAAATAAAGCGCCAAAGCTCTACATCACTAATCATCCCGTGAAGCTGGCGGGCATAGGCGTCCCGCAGGCTACGAATCGTGAATCGCTGGAAATCTCCATCCTTGAGCAGCTCGAAGACACGCCTGTCTAGTTTGAATGTAGCGGGGTTCATACAGGCACCAGTGAAGCAGAAACGGACAAAATGCGGATTATAATCCGTCGCCTAGCGCGTGGTAAACGACGGATAGTTCCGCCTTGATCGATTGAGGCGGTTATGCAGGCGCTGGCAAAGGATCTCGGGCAGAAAATCCGCGAGAGGAGAATCACCATTGGGCTATCCCAAGACGCTCTAGCTCACGCTTGTGGGATTGATCGTAGCTACATGGGCCGGGTCGAAAGAGGTGAGGTGAATCTCACCGTCGAGAAGCTGTACCGGATTGCAGTCCAGCTCAAGTGCCAGCCTTACACGCTTTTACCACGGCTGTCTCGATAGTAGGGACGTTAAGGGCAGGCTCTTTGCTGCTCCTCTCTGCAAACCACTTTCTATACCTGCTAACCACGGTAGTTAACGGTTGAAAACTGGTTTGCACGTAAAGTCTGTGAGGGTTCTACAGCCGCAAAGCACCGTCTAGCAGCCCAGCGTGGGTGCCAATTAAGCTTGGAGCGGTAGTGCTGGATGAGAGAGGCTGCATCTAATGCTGCCTACATCAGAGTGGTTCCTCGGAGAGAGCTCAAGGATGCATGAATATCTAGTTTGCTATCGTACAAAACAAAAGCCAGGATATTCGCGTGTAATCAACTTGATGATTGCTTCCCCACAGATTTGATCTCGCTCAGACTTACCGCTGTCCATCGCCCAACCTTTGTGCCTATCACACCGAAGACAATACCAAGTTAGCTTCAGTGATGAGGGCATGTCGTTCCTTCACTCTGCGAAATGTTGGAACCGGTTATACTATTTTCCTTACTATATGCCTTGATTCGTATTAGCCAATTCGTCGAGTGCTGCAATGTTGCTTTTGAAAGCAGCAGCAAAAATAGTGCGATTTTTTGCCATGAAGATACTGGCTTCCTCGGCTATATTCTCCGAAATGCCAGGAACATTTTTCATGAGGAGTTGGGTCAAAACCTCGCTGAGCTCAAGCATTTGGTCATGCGCATCGGCGAGTTTTTTATCCAAAAAGGTAGTCTCCAGGTCTCGTGTGCTACGGTACAGAACTTCTACAGCCATGTTTGGCCCTCATGTGTCGTGAGATCACGCATTTTTTGTAAGCGCGCATAGTCGATTATACATGGGAGATATGATCCTCGCTGCATCCACGGCGCTTTTAAGAAGCTATTTTATAAAAGTGCTTCGAAAGAGGTCAGTAGGTCTAAAAGAGCTTTGGTCTCTCGAGAGGGAGACCCTTCATTCGCAAGTGTCGCTAAGAGACTCACCGCCTGCTCACGTATTGAATCAATCTCAATATGTGTTTGTATTTTTGGTAATGCATTGGTTAATCCCATCGCTTCATCCCAAGCGATATGAATGTAGCGATCCAGGGACTCAGGTGATCGATGTCCCGTCAATTCTTGGACCTTCCGCTTGAGGAATTCAGTGTCTAGGATGGCTCTGTTGAAGTCCCCTAAGCTGTCTGCTTTTACTTTTAGAATTTCAGCTACAAAGATTTTTGTGATGAATCGATGACGGAAAAGATGAGGGCTGACTGTCTCTAACACTCCAGCCAGTTTTGCGATTTTTCTCACTTCAGAGGTGAAAGTATTAGGAGTTAATCGCTCGCCAGTGTTCTCGTTCAAAAACAAGTAGTCATGTGTGACGTTCAGTTTTTTGGCGAGCGGCGCCCTTGAATAAGTGACGAAATCAGCGAGCAGTTTCGCATCTGTTCTCGATATAGGGATTTCTCTTTTGGAGATTTTTTCAAAAGAAGAATCAAGGGTGCCGGTTTTGTCCCTTCTCTTTAATGTCGCAACACGCAAATACCCATTTTTCAATGCCGAATAGATATCGTTAACTTTCAGTAGGCTTATCTCCGTGCGTCTCGCCCCTAACATCTCCATGCAGCGTAACATCACTCGCCTACGTGCTTTAACGTATGATGAAGATTTGATATCGGCTGCAGCTGCTAAGCGCAACCGTTTTATGGTCTCCAAGTTAACAGGAAAGCGTTCTTCAATTCTGCTTGGCATCGGGATGGCTGAATGTGTCTTTCCTCTACGCATAGTTTTCTTGCCGTTGGGGCCGATGCTGATTTTTTCAATGGTGCGAATTGACAGCCGCGGATCTAAATGAAACTCTTCTGCTAGAAACGCTATAAAGTCAATACAGTTTCGAGAGATGTTGACAACTGTATTCTGAGTTCTAGGCTTCATGCCGTCTTGTCTGCGTTCTCCAAACAGGGTTCTCACAAAAAAATTAAACTGTAAATCCGTTATATCTAAGAACTTAGTGTTTTGAGCTTCGCAGTATCTAATTAGATGGCTGATATTTGTAGCGTACGAGAGCAGTGTCCCACCTCTGTCGCTTCTTGATAGTCCACGATCATACAATTCAAGAATCCACATGTTTGCTTCAACGCACCAGGCACCATTTGACCAGCGCAGTGTTGGTATATTGTCGGCTTCGGTGACGATGATTGAATGATCTGGCCTAACTGCGAATGGGAGCTTTTGTTCAGCAGCAGTTTGCTTATATAGTTTCATGGCGCCGCCCGACCCTGCAACGAACCCACAACGGAGAGCATGTCCAGTAGTTCGCGAGACTCTTTTACGTAGAGTTTCGACGCAACCTCATCACTACAAAGGTCGACAAATGATCGGGTCTGGTTCATCGAAATGCGTAGCAATTTTGTCAATGCCAGCAGATCCAAGTTTAATTGCGTATTCTCTTGTCTTAGCTGAGCAATCAACTCTTGTTGGGTTTTTCGTTTCTTCAATCCGTGTGCTGAGGTTTTTTTAAGCGAGATATTTGCCTTGGTTCTGAGTTCATCAAAATATCCAAAACCCCCGGGTATAAATTCTGCGCAATGCCGCTTGAAAGTATTGAGTGAGACTTTATGGATGCCGAGTTCTAATGACTCGAATCTGCATATGGCACCTTGGCTTATTAGTGATAACCTGAGTCCATGGTTGTTAAGGTGATTGCTAGGGTTTTCGACTATTGACTCAAGAAGAGCAGCTAGTGCGCGAACTGATTTTCCGGCAGAATTAGACTTCATTGGTGCTTGCCTTTGTCTAGAACTGTTACCGTGATCCTATAGGAATCGCCATCATGCGTGGTAAGGAATTCAGGTTCCACTTCGATTGAGTGATTTGAAAGGCAGTAATACAGATATTCCTCAAGTTGATCTTCAGGCAGAATAGCGAAATCTGAAATATTGTATTTTTTGAGAACGTACTCTGCGAGATCGCTTACTTTTTCAGGGGCTGAGCGAAGCATCTGCGCTCCCCATTCTGCCTTAACCTCTCGAAGCACTTGACCAGGAGTACTTTCTGTAATGTAGTGATAGACCATCTCGCTATCTCCGTGGCCCAGAATCCAGCGGAGAACTTCTAGGCAATCTGGAGTATTAGAGTGCCAAAAAAAGACCTGGGCAAAAAATCGACGGAGCTGGTGGTTCCGGAAATAATATCTCCTGCCGCTGGGGTCTCTTTCTGTCTCGAAGTAATCACAGAACATATCAAGCTTAAAGTCGAATGAATTGTGTGTGAGACGTTCAAGCTTGGCATTAATATTTGGGCAGGCTAGGATGTTAGTGTGTTCTCTTAGGAGTTCTAGTTCGAACAAGCAATGCTGCATCCTTTCGAGACTAAGTAACATATCGGCTGCAATTTGAGGAATAGGTCGAGTAATTTTTACATTATGCCCATAAAGGCCGGTTTTTCTATTGATCGTTTCCAGTGATCTTTGGTCAAAGGACAAGCATTTTGTGGACGCCAGCGCTCTCAACTCAGAGGCTCTCCGCGCCTGGAGTGCACCGAGTGTGAGTTGAATCGCCCCGAAAAGGACCTGTATTAATTCATGAAGAGAAGGCGATGATCTAAGTGATCTAAATCGTTCAAAATGTTCAACAGTCTGGTTGTCTGAAGGCCCTTGAATTTTATTCCATACTTTAATATTGAAGCTTAAAAGCTTGCTATCAATATGGCTCGAGATATCAAGTTGTGATTTTGCTGTTGATTTGAACGTTTCTGATTTCTGGATGAATGCCGTCATCATGCTCAAATAGCTTGAAATTATCGCGTCGCCATAATCGATGTAAAATTCAATTGAGTCCTTCAGGCTTCTTAACACCAGTTCCACAGGCAACGAGGTGAATCGCCCCGCCTTACTAAAATCGAGATGCTGCTCTAACTGTTCAATTGTTGGGATGTCAATGCCGCGCGCGGGTAGCAAAGATGAACGGTCATTTATGCGATTCACTATTTCGAATGTTGCTAGAAGTTGAATTGTGAGTGGCGTTGATAGGCTTGAGTGCTTGCCGCTGACAGGTGCGCGGATATATTCGGGTGATTTTAAGTTTGGTCGCCTCACAGGTAAGGCCGATGGGACGGGATAAGTTTTGACACCCCTCAGTGTATTTTTATACAAAATACGTGAAATTTTCTGAGTGTCTACGCTAAAAAGTGATTGCCGGGTACGTCTATAAAGTCCCGCCTTCCAAAGCGCGGCTCGGGCAAGAAACATTTCCTGTTCGGACGCGAACTGCTCTTGTAGCGTGCGGTTTAATTCAGTGTCGCCATCGCCAGAGTCGATATGTGACTCAGTCAATGCCGGAAAGCTATCTAGGATGCTTTCTAATTCGGAGGTTGTTGTTGAGTCGCGTAGGTCGACTATAAATGAAGTTAGCTTGCTGGGCCAATCGTACGCTACTGTTGAAAGGTAAGGTGAGGAGCAACCGCGTGCAAATAATACTTTTAAATCATTGTTGCCAACTAGTTTTAATCCATGCTTGTGGATAAAAAACCTATCATTGTTTATAAGTAGCCAATCAATTGCAGTAGTCGCGTAAGTAACCTTTGCCAACATTGTTGAATTTGATAGTGTGCATGTAGGGTTTGAGTTTGTGCCGGCAGCGCAAATCCACATTTTGAAGAAATCACAGAGTTTGCCATTCAAGCAAGCAGGTAACTGAACGCCACCTATTGATATGTTGAAGTTGATATCAAACGTAGATGATTGTCCGAATTCGAGCTTCCATACATCGCTTTCAAAATCATCTTTCAAGAAAGGGGCGCTTCGATGATGCTGAAGACCTGTGAGATAAAATCTATCGAGAAAATCTTGACTTGCCTTGAGGGAGTTCAAGTTGTCCATGTCAGGTATTCGGCAGGGTGATTGGGTCCAGGCTTCGCGCTGCCCTGATAATGTCGAGGACTTCAAGATTGTTGTCTGGATCTCTCTCTAAGTACGCGAGCAAGTGATTGTAAAACTCTACCCAGTGTTCGAGTGATTCGCTGATTGTATTTTTCAGTTTTTGATCTTTGAGAGAATGCAAAGCTCTCGCAATCGGCAAGTTGATTGCTATAATCAGTTTCGAGTTATCGTTTTTCCTAATCTCTCTAGGAGACAATACTTCTTGATGGGGGAGGGCATGGTTTTCGAGAAACTGCGCAAGCTCCTGACTGCTGGAGAAATTTGCCGCCTTCAAAAGATGGTGGCTCGTTTTCATAGCTTGGACTATGACGCCAGTCTGAAATAAACGCACCCATCTGTCTCTAAAAAAATGCAAGATGCTTGTGGGGAGGTAGCTGCTCAATGTTCGTGGGTTAAAACTTGTATGTCCTAATGCCTTTGCCATGGCGTGTAAGCTACCGGTCTCGAGAAATTTAACCACTCCAGTTGTTGTACGCATTCTCGAAGGACAAAGAATCGCCCTCGCGAAGTTTTTTAATTCCTCCGTTGTCCAGGCGGCTAAGTCATGATTACTTTTTAGATGCTCAATAATTCTGTTAACACGTGAATCATCAGTCTTGGCTTTCAGGCCGAATTTAGAGGGTAGTGCGACGTGTCTTTGGCTGGTAATGAGTAACGTTCGCCAGAGCGGGTCCCAGCCATCTTTGAGGTGATCTCTAAGAGGTGCAGTTATATTAATTAATAGCTGCACAATTTTTTTCGACTCGTCGTTGAGTAAAATACGGATTTCGGACCTTGCTGGACCACGCCTGTCTTTATGACCATGAAGGTATTCCACGACGTCGCCACTGTCGACGCCACGAAAATTGCCATTTTTATCATATATTTCAACGCTTGTTAGAAAGCTAGGCGTTATGCGCGGATCAACCGAAATCAGTTTGATGCATATTGCGGTGAGAACCTCAGTCGTCGGTAGGCCCAAATTCTTTGCGACTGGGCCGTGTGCGATATTGGAGATCTTTAATACACGACCCAGTTCGCGATATCCGTGTTTCTGAAGTGTTGCAGCTAAGTTTTGCAGCTGTTCAGGGTTGCGACTTGATGCTAGCCAGGCGTTTGTCTCTTCGTGTAATCGAGTACCGGTCATAATCGGTTTGCCTAGAACGGCTAAACTTTTGTAATTGTCGTATGCTTCTTGCGTTTCATTTGTGATTTCAGTACACCACTGTATAGCGGCACTGTGGCAAAAAAGTATGCGAGCTTTCAGCTCTCTAAAGGCTTCATCATCAGATATGTGTAGCGGGATGTCGACGAACGTGTTCGCTTTAACAACCCCATTCGAACGTTCTATTAAATGTTTATTTCTTCCGCTGAATCCCACTGACGGTGGAGTTGCTATCGAACTTGGAAGGGCGAATAGACCGTTCGGTACAAGTTGGTTCTTTAAAAAAGGAACAACGTGGTATTTCCAAGCTGCAATGACACTGTCATGACGGCGCCCCTTTTCAATTGAAGCTTGGTAATGATATCTGAAAAGAGAGTCAAAGAAACAAGTTGTCCGGTCTGGATTTCTAAAGTCTATTGCGGTAAATTTTTCAGGTTCAATGTATAAGTATCTACGGAACAGCTCTACAAAATATAAATTGCAGGTTCGATGCCCGGCTAGAAATGTTTTGCAGATTTCATAAAGTAGTGTTGTGAAGTCTCTGCCGTAGCAAAGATAGATTTTTGCAAGTGGAAGGTTTATCGTCTTTTCGGCCGCGTTTGTGCACTCCCACCCAGACCAATACCAGACTTTATGCTCGTCTAAGATTAATTGTTCGAATGTATCACGGTAAATCGGTATTAGCGGGTTGCATTGCGGGTTAGAAAATTCGAGAAAAGCTGCGCTTCCTGACAACCTTCGTATTGCATTTACGGTATTCGAAAGTCTACTGATCGCGGAAGCTAAGCCGCTCTTTCCCAATGCTGCGAATTTAATACTTGATAGGGCCCCACAGAATGTAGCGAGTATTTCGTCACTAGATGACGATTCCAAGTCTTGGTAGCTAAGTTTTTGATTGGTGATTTGCAGGAAGCATTCCAAATAGCGCAACGTGCTGATGACGCTTCGGGCTTTAAATTTGGACAGGTTTGCATTCGCCGCGTCAAGAATGGGGGAGGCTTCGAGATTTTCGAATGGATGCTCAGCTCGGGCGATGATATTTTTGACAATTGTCACATCTACACCTCACCGAAACGCACGGCTGATCGACGGTCACACAGCGGTCTCTGTAGGTATAGGCAACATCAAGCAAAACGCAAAACGAGCATCTTGTCGTGACGGTCAGCTTCGGCTTTATCCATGAACAAGCGCTCCAGATCGCGGCTGCTGCGGTATACCACTTCGACGGCCATTCATCACCTCACATGCCTTTTGAATATCGATGTGCTCGATACTGTTTATTTGTACAGTGTTAATGATAGGGTAATCCACACGACTAAGATAGTGGCAATTCAGCATTCTGCTTTGCAGCGCCGTTCCTGCCAGCCTCAACCTGCCTGGCGCGGCACTTTTACCGTTCTTAAATGTCTTCTTGAGCGTGTAGAATTCTGACGAGGCAGTCGAGCCATTCAGTCAACCAAGGATATGCAATGAACGAGCAAACATCGCGCCTGAACCGGGAACGGCGCTTTCTGGTACTGCTGGGGGTGATCTGCCTGGCTTTGATCGGCGGCGCCTTGTATATGCAGATAGTGCTCGGCGAGGCGCCTTGCCCACTGTGTATCCTGCAACGCTATGCGCTGCTGCTGATTGCCGTGTTTGCCTTTATTGGTGCGGCCATGCCTGGCGTGCGCAGCCTGACCTTCCTTGAGGGCCTGGTGGTGCTCAGTGCCATCGGCGGTATTGCCGCAGCCAGCAACCATGTGTATATCCTCGCCAACCCGGCAGTCAGTTGTGGCATCGACACCTTGCAACCGATCGTCGACGGCTTGCCGTTGGCCTCGGTGCTGCCACTGGTGTTCCAGGTCGACGGATTCTGCTCCACGCCCTATCCGCCGGTGCTGGGTCTGTCGCTGGCGCAGTGGGCGCTACTGGCCTTTATTCTGACCGCCGTTCTGGTGCCTTTGGGCATCTACCGCAACCGTCGCAAGCCTTAGACAAAAGTCATGTGTTGATGCAAGTCTGTTGTGCAATGGATCTTTCCTGCGACGTCGCACTTGAGTTGATCCAGATCAAGCCTGAGGCCTTGTAATACAAAGGCTTCAGGGGTATTGAAGAGGGTGCGACAAACTGTCGCGAAACTGATTTTTCAGGCTTGATTATTGTCAATTCTGTAAAAGACTGTTGCTCAATTAGTCATAGTCATTGAATGACGACCTATCTACAATCGCCCCCAATTTCCGTTCGGCACCGCTTGCGAGTCGCAGGATTAAAGGAGCTTCAGGGCTCTTTTTGCTGACTCTGACGAGCATCGCCTGCGGCGATGCCGGGCTGACCCCCCTCCGTGATTTCCCGCACCAAATGGAATTGGTCTGAACACAGGCCTGTTGCCTACGAAGTCAAAACAATAAACACCGTAATACCCGGTTTATGCCGAGCCGCCGCAGCTGGCCTCAAGGTATGACCGTATTCGATCCCATAAATGCTGACGCTTGGCAGGACGAAGTGTTGGCGACCAAAACACAAATTGCATTGAAGCAAGCTGCTCTAGAGGTCGTGAGATGAGTAAAAAGCGTTACCCCAGACTGTTTGGCATTCTGCCCTTTTTAGGCATGCTTTTACTCAGTGGGTGCAACTGGACCCTGCTCGACCCGAAGGGCCAGGTCGGCATTGAGCAAAAGAACCTTATCCTCATCGCTACCGGCTTGATGTTGCTGGTGGTGATTCCTGTCATTTTCATGACCATCGCGTTCGCCTGGAAGTATCGCGCTTCCAACAAGGCAGCCACCTACACCCCTGACTGGTCGCACTCGACCAAGATCGAAGTGGCGGTATGGACCATCCCGGTTCTGATCATCATTGCCCTGGGCTATGTGACCTACAAGACCACCCACGAGCTGGACCCGTATCGTCCGCTGGTTTCCGACGTGAAGCCGGTGCGTATCGACGTGGTCGCCCTGGACTGGAAATGGCTGTTCATCTACCCGGAACAAGGCATTGCCACGGTCAACAAGATCGTCTTCCCGGCCAACACCCCGGTCAACTTCCGCGTGACCTCCGACTCGGTGATGAACTCGTTCTTCATTCCGGGCCTGGGTGGCCAGATCTACGCAATGGCTGGCATGACCACCAAGCTGCACCTGATCGCCAACGAAAATGGCGAGTTCGACGGTATCTCGGCGAACTACAGCGGTGCCGGCTTCACCGGTATGAAGTTCAAGGCAACTGCCACTTCCCAGGCCGATTTCGAGGCATGGGTGAACGAAGTCAAGCAATCGCCTAAACAGCTGGATGCGGCTGAATATGCGGCATTGGCCAAAACTAGCGAAAACAATCCAGTCGCGCTGTACAGCGTGGCCTCGCCTGAGCAGTTCCAGTCCATCGTCGACAAGTACGAAGGCATGAACCGCGGTCGGCCGGTCCACGAGAAAGAGCAGAGCAAAGAAGCGGCCGGTACCGAAGGGATGGACGTGAGTATGCATTCAGCTGCTGGGGCAGAGGAGTAAGAGATGTTCGGTAAACTAAGTCTGGATGCGATTCCGTATCACGAGCCGATAGTCATGGTGACACTCGCCATGATCGCGCTCGGCGGTCTCGCGTTGGTGGGTGCAATCACCTATTTCAAAAAGTGGACCTACCTGTGGTCCGAGTGGCTGACTTCGGTCGACCACAAGAAAATCGGGGTGATGTACATCATCGTCGCGATGATCATGCTGCTGCGCGGCTTTGCCGACGCCATCATGATGCGCACGCAGTTGGCCATGGCCACCGGCGGCTCCGAGGGCTACCTGCCTCCCGAACACTATGACCAGATCTTCACCGCTCACGGTGTGATCATGATCATCTTCATGGCAATGCCATTCTTCACCGGCCTGATGAACCTGGCCCTGCCTCTGCAGATCGGTGCGCGTGACGTTGCTTTCCCGTTCCTGAACTCCCTGAGCTTCTGGCTGCTGGTTTCCGGCGTCGTGCTGGTCAACGTCTCCCTGGGTGTCGGTGAATTCGCCAAGACCGGCTGGGTAGCTTATCCACCGCTGGCGGGTATCCAGTACAGTCCTGGCGTGGGTGTCGACTATTACATCTGGGCGCTACAGCTATCGGGTCTAGGTACGACGCTAACGGGTGTCAACTTCCTCGCCACCGTGCTGAAAATGCGCGCGCCTGGCATGAAGCTGATGGACATGCCGATCTTCACCTGGACCTGCACCTGGGCCAACGTCCTGATCGTTGCTTCGTTCCCGATCCTGACTGCTGCCCTGGCACTGCTGACACTTGACCGTTACATGGATTTCCACATTTTCACCAATGAACTTGGTGGTAATCCGATGATGTACGTCAACCTGTTCTGGGCGTGGGGTCACCCTGAGGTTTACATCCTGATCCTGCCGGCCTTCGGTGTGTTCTCGGAAGTCACCTCGACCTTCGCTGGCAAACGCCTGTTCGGCCACAAGTCGATGATCTACGCTTCCGGCGCGATCGCGGTACTGGGCTTTGCGGTTTGGCTGCACCACTTCTTCACCATGGGTTCGGGCGCCAGCGTCAACACCTTCTTCGGTCTGGCGACCATGCTGATCTCGATTCCGACCGGGGTTAAGCTGTTCAACTGGCTGTTCACGATCTACCAGGGCCGTCTGCGCTTCACCGCGCCAGTACTGTGGACCCTGGGCTTCATGATCACCTTCTCCATCGGTGGTATGACCGGCGTACTGCTGGCTGTTCCAGGTGCTGACTTCGTTCTGCACAACAGCCTGTTCGTAATCGCTCACTTCCACAACGTGATCATCGGTGGTGCGGTGTTCGGCTACATTGCCGGCTTCGCCTTCTGGTTCCCGAAAGCCTTCGGTTTCACCCTGAACGAGAAGTGGGGCAAAGCTGCCTTCTGGTTCTGGATCTCCGGTTTCTACGTGGCCTTCATGCCACTGTACGCACTGGGCTTCATGGGTATGACCCGTCGTCTGAACCACTCCGACAACCCACTGTGGGAACCCTACCTGTACGTAGCCGTGTTCGGCGCCGTGCTGATCCTGTTCGGTATCGCTTGCCAGCTGATCCAGCTGTACGTGTCGATTCGCGATCGCAAGGACAACATGGACGTGACCGGCGACCCATGGGGCGGCCGTACCCTGGAATGGTCGACTTCGTCGCCACCGCCGTTCTACAACTTCGCCACCATGCCTGAGAACGTCGATCTGGATGCATGGCACGAAACCAAGCAAGCCGGCAAGGCTTACAAGGTTCCAGCCAAGTACGAAGCGATCCACATGCCGAACAACACCTCCACCGGTGTGTTCATGGGTGCGTTGCTCACCGTCTTCGGTTTCGCCTTCATCTGGCACATCTGGTGGCTGGTAGCTGCCAGCCTGGTCGGCACCATCGCGGTCTTCGTTGCCCACGCTGCGCGTGACGACCAGGGCTACATGGTTCCTGCCGAGGAAGTGGCGCGCATCGAAGGTGAGCGCATGAAGTCCCTGGGCCTGGCTACCGGCGCGCCGGCTGGCGCACGTGTCGAATCGTTTGAACGGGTTTAATCAATGTCCAGTCATGTAATTAACGCTGATACTCATGCTCATGGTCACGACCATGGGCATGACGACCACCACCACGACTCGGGCCAGATGACCGTCTTCGGTTTCTGGCTGTACCTGATGACCGACTGCATCCTGTTTGCGTCGCTCTTCGCCACCTACGCGGTGCTGTCCGGCAGTTTTGCCGGCGGCCCGTCGGGTCACGACATTTTCCAGCTGGATTTTGTCGCGGTTGAAACCGCACTGCTGCTGTTCTCGAGTATCACCTTCGGCTTCGCCATGTTGCAGATGTTCAAAGGCAACAAGGGCGGCGTGCTGGGCTGGCTGGCTGTCACCTTCCTGTTCGGTGCCGGCTTCATCGCGATGGAAGTCTATGAGTTCCATCACCTGATCGCTGAGGGCTTCGGCCCGCAGCGCAGTGGTTTCCTGTCGGCGTTCTTCGCGCTGGTCGGCACCCACGGTCTGCACGTAACTGCAGGCCTGATCTGGATGGCGGTGATGATGTACCAGATCAACAAGCACGGTATCACTGGCACTGCCAAGACCCGCATGAGCTGCCTGAGCCTGTTCTGGCACTTCCTGGACGTGGTCTGGATCTGTGTGTTCACCGTCGTGTATCTGCTGGGGAGTCTGTAAATGGCTAGCGCACATAACAGCCACGCCGAGGGCAACCACGGTAGCGTCAAATCCTATTTGATCGGCTTCATCTTGTCGGTGATCCTCACCGCCATTCCGTTCGGCCTGGTGATGTTCCCAGGTGGCATGGAGCGGACCACCGTGATCATGATCGTGGTGGCTCTGGCAGTCATCCAGGTGGTTGTACACCTGGTGTACTTCCTGCACATGGATAGTTCTAAAGAACAGAGCTCCAATGTGTCGACCTTCCTGTTCACGGTGATGGTCATCGCACTGTTGGTCGGCCTGTCGCTGTGGATCATGTTCAGCATCCATACCAGCATGATGGCGAAGTGAGGTAAGACGACATGTCCGTTAAGCACTTTATCCAAATCACCAAACCGGGGATCATTTTCGGTAACGTGCTTTCTGTGGCAGGCGGTTTTTTCCTTGCCGCGCAAGGGCATGTCGACTTCATGCTGTTCCTGGCCACGGTGATTGGTACTTCATTGGTGGTGGCGTCCGGTTGCGTGTTCAACAACTGCATCGACCGTGACATCGACATCAAGATGGAGCGCACCAAGAACCGTGCAATGGTTCAGGGTCAGATCTCGCTGAAAGTCGCGTTGGCCTACGCCACCCTGCTCGGGGTGGCCGGTCTTGGTCTGCTGTATGTGCAGGCCAATGCCCTGGCAGCGTTGTTCGGCCTGATCGGCTTCATTATCTACGTGGGTTTCTACAGCCTGTACCTGAAGCGTAAATCGGTGCACGGCACCCTGGTTGGCAGCCTGTCCGGTGCCATGCCTCCGGTGATCGGTTACTGCGCCGTAAGCAACAGCTTCGACCTGGCTGCCTTGACCCTGCTGGTGATGTTCAGCCTCTGGCAGATGCCGCACTCGTATGCCATTGCGATCTTCCGCTTCAACGATTACCTGGCGGCCTCGATTCCGGTACTGCCGGTCAAGCGTGGCATCCTGGTGGCCAAGAAGCACATCCTCTGGTACATCGTGGCGTTCCTGGTTGCGACCTTGATGCTGACTCTGGGCGGCTACGCCGGTATGAGCTACATGGCGGTTGCCGCCGCCATGGGCATGTACTGGCTGTACATGGCCTGGACCGGCTACAAGGCTGTCGATGACCGCCTGTGGGCACGCAAGCTGTTCGTGTTTTCGATCTTCACCATCACTGCCCTGAGCGTGATGATGTCGCTCGACACCAAGGTGCCAACCGAGCTGCTGCTGACCTACGCACATTGAGTGTGATGGTTTGAACAAGAACGCCCCGGGCCGCAAGCTCCGGGGCGTTTTTGTTTGTGTCGTGGCAACGGTGCAGGACAGGGCAGGGTTGCCCTCTGCTGGCTGACAACCTTCGTGAATAGAGTGCGCCGCTACTCAACCACGGAGAAGAATCACATGAGTGTACTGACCGTTTATTTCTGCGGCACCGGCTCCCATCGATTCGATGACGCCAACCCGAATTTCTGGAATGGCGAGCTGGTCTCGACCCTGGCCGCCAATGATCAGGGCAAGGAGTTCGCCCACTGGATTGCTGTTGATGGACCGGGAAGTGGCAACCTGCAGGCCGATGAGCTGTTTGTTGAGCCGGGTAGCTACTACAACTGGAACCAGACCTTGTTTGGCAAGAGCTGGGAGGAAAATGTCCAGCATGCACTGCAGATCATCAAGGGCCAAAGCAACTGGCAGCGTAAAGAACTGAGCGAGGACGAGTACCAGCGCCTGAAGGCTGCCGGTGTACCGATTCCTGATTCGACGGCAACCGCCTCATGGTTCTGGCGCACCTACAGCTATGGGACTCGCAAGATTACCCCGCAGATGCTCCAGGAACAGATCATCAAGCAGTTTCGCAAGGATGGCATCATCCCCACCCATGTCAACCTGGTGGGCTGGAGCCGCGGCGGCGTCAGTTGCCATATGCTGGCCAATGCCATGCTCGCCGATGAAGCGTTGAAGGAGCTCCCGGTGAACATCTTTGCCATCGACCCGGTGCCAGGGGTTGGTAATTTCGATCGTCATCGGGTGCAACTGGGCGAAAATGTAAAGCAGTATGTTGGCTTCTTCTCCCGCGATGAGCGCTCCAAGGGGTTCTCCTGCGTGATCCCGAAAACCCATGCCAGTACCCGTTGCCATGTCTACCCGATGCCGGGTCGGCATGCGACCCTGGTGGGCAACGCTGCGGCTGACGGCGCGGCCGGCGGCAAGGAACTGGCCGAGCCCGGGCTGATCGTTCGGCATTTTGTCGAAGTATGCCTGACGCGTTGGGGGGTAAAGTTGAACAAGATGCTCAACCTCAGTGACGGTGACCTGCAGAACTACCATAAGGTGCTGGAGCAGGATGACGGCAAGTACCAGGCGATGCGCAAACACTCTTACACGCTGGTAACCGAATCCGAGAAGAATGAGCGCTACGTCAACCTGGGCGACAAGGGCACGGCATTCTCCAGTGTCCAGGGTGCAGCCTTCCAGCCCGACACTGCCCTTGCTTCCCCGCTCGAGTGGTCTGTAACAGCGTACCAGGAGATTCGCTGACTCCTCGCTGAGCATGGGCGGATCGTCCCTGTATTGCATCCAGTGACTGGACAGACGGGCCGCCCAGGCTCTATTGTTGGCACCGGCCACCGCAGTGGCCAACGTCGCTCGGACGGTTCCGGGCGCTTACGTCTTCGAGGAAGCCATGGCTGACCAAGGTTCGCCGCGCCGCTTTGCGCGCATTGATCGTCTCCCCCCTTACGTCTTCAACATCACCGCCGAACTCAAGATGGCTGCACGCCGTCGTGGCGAGGACATCATCGACCTGAGCATGGGCAACCCTGATGGGGCCACGCCGCCGCACATCGTCGAAAAACTGGTACAGGTCGCCCAGCGCGAAGACACCCACGGTTATTCCACCTCCCGCGGCATTCCGCGCCTGCGTCGGGCCATCTCGCGCTGGTACCAGGAACGCTACGAGGTCGACATCGACCCGGAAAGCGAAGCCATCGTCACCATCGGTTCCAAGGAAGGTCTGGCGCACCTGATGCTGGCCACCCTGGACCATGGCGACACCGTGCTGGTGCCCAATCCCAGCTATCCGATTCATATCTACGGTGCAGTGATTGCCGGTGCCCAGGTGCGTTCGGTGCCGCTGGTGCCGGGCGTGGACTTCTTCAATGAGCTGGAACGGGCTATCCGCGAGTCGATCCCGAAGCCGAAGATGATGATTCTCGGCTTCCCCTCCAACCCGACCGCGCAGTGCGTCGAGCTGGACTTCTTTGAGCGCGTGGTGGCGCTGGCCAAGCAGTACGATGTACTGGTGATCCACGACCTGGCCTACGCCGACATCGTCTACGACGGCTGGAAAGCCCCTTCGATCATGCAGGTGCCAGGGGCCAAGGACATCGCGGTGGAGTTCTTCACCCTGTCCAAGAGCTACAACATGGCTGGCTGGCGTATCGGCTTCATGGTCGGTAACCCGGAGCTGGTCAGCGCTCTGGCGCGAATCAAGAGCTATCACGACTACGGCACCTTCACACCGCTGCAAGTGGCCGCGATCGCTGCGCTGGAAGGCGATCAGCAGTGCGTGCGCGATATTGCCGAGCAGTATCGCCAGCGTCGCAATGTGCTGGTCAAAGGGCTGCACGAAATGGGCTGGATGGTCGAGAATCCCAAGGCGTCGATGTATGTCTGGGCGAAAATCCCCGAAGAGTACGCGCACCTGGGCTCGCTGGAATTCGCCAAGAAAATGCTGGCCGAAGCCAAGGTGTGTGTGTCGCCGGGTATCGGCTTTGGTGACTACGGCGACGATCACGTGCGCTTTGCCCTGATCGAGAACCAGGACCGCATCCGTCAGGCGGTGCGCGGCATTCGTCAGATGTTCCGCGCGGATGGTGTGGGCAAGTCGCAAAAGTAGAGCCTTCATCGCTGGGCAAGCCCGCTCCCTCAGTGCCATTTCTGTGGGAGCGGGCTTGCCCCGCGATCGTTCCCAACAGGGCGTCTCCAGCCGTCCGTCAGACGCAATATATTTCTACATCTCCCCCCTTCCCAAAGCCTTGGCGAAGCATAGAATGGCGACGGGTTTTCTCCCAATAACGATAAACTTACCCCCCGTCTTCTCATCATGTCCGAACACAATCCTTGTTTGAACTGCGGCGCCTGCTGCGGGTTTTTCCGTGTGTCTTTTTTCTGGGGTGAGTGTCAATCGTCCGGAGGTTTGGTGCCCGACGATCTGGTGGTCCAGATCAACCCTACCCGGGTAGCGATGATCGGCACCGACAGCAAACCCTGCCGCTGTATCAGCCTTGAGGGCGAGATTGGCAAAGGCGTCAGCTGCGGCATTTATGAGCAGCGCTCCACCCCTTGCCGCGAATTCGAGGCGGCCTGGGTCGATGGTCAGCCCAACCCGAGTTGCGATGCCGCCCGGGCGGCCTATGGCCTGCCGCCACTGGAAGCCAACGAGCCGATCTGGCCAGATGAGGGGGCTGAAGTCGCCTGATGACGGTGACGCCAGGTGTCTGTAGCCACGACCAGTGCCTGGCAACCTTGAGGTAGACTGTGCGGCTCTTCGGACAGGACAGGAGTTCGCCCCGTGCCGCACCTTTACGCATTTCCCCACGACCTTTGCCTGCAAAGCCCACGTCTGCAGCTACGTCCCATGAGCGCCGGGGATGCCGCTGCATGGCTGGGGATCATGGCCGATCCCCAGGTCATGCGTTTCTGGAACCACGCGCCCTGGACTGACATCGACCAGGCGCAGGCAGCGCTTGCGGCTGATCACCAGGCTTATGCCCAGGGGCAGCTGCTCAAGCTCGGTATCTATCGGCGCGACAGTGGTGAGCTGATCGGCATGTGCCAGTGTTCCAACTTCGACAGCGACTCGCGCCGGGGTGAAATCGGCTACTGCCTGGCCAGTGCTGCCCAAGGGCAGGGCTTTATGGGCGAGGCACTGGCGCTGTTTGTTCAGTATCTGTCCCGGGGCCTGAACATGCGCCGCCTCGAGGCGGAAATCGATCCACGTAACAGCGCTTCGGCACGTACCCTTGAACGGCTGGGATTTGTCCTTGAAGGGGTGCTGCGTGAACGCTGGTGTGTGGCTGGGGAGTTGTCCGATTCGGGGCTCTACGGTCTGCTGTTCGAGCGTGCTGCGTGATCATGCTCAACCGCTATGTTTCGCTGACCTTGCTGCTGTTTTTGGCGAGTCTGGGTTTCAACGCCATGTACATGACCGGGGACGGGCGCCTGCACGCCTTGCAGGCGTTGTTGTATGGTCCCTGGGGGCTGGTGTTCGGCATGTATGGCTGGTTCGCCAATCCCTTGCTGGGCTTGGCGATGCTGTTGCACCGGCGTTGGCGCTGGGTATCGCTGGTGCTGGGAGTGGGCGCCCTGGGCCTGGCATTGAGCAGTTTCGGCAACGACCGAATGCCCGACAATCGCAGCTACAACTTCGTCAACCTTACCCACTTCGCACCTGGGTTTTACCTGTGGTTGCTGGCGATCCTCGGCTTTTGCCTGGGCCAGGCCTGGTGGTGTCGCCATGCACGTCAGGGCGTGCCGATACCCGGCTGGCACTGGTTGGACGGCGCACTGATGGTGGTACTGGGGTTGGTGATCCATTTTGCTCTTGAAGCGCCTAGCCTGAGGTTTGAAATGAATCGCGCCCTGGAGCCGCAGCCCTATATCCAGCCCATTGATCCCGACACCATCTAGCGCGACGTCGAAGTCCCCCATTGCACCACCAGCATGCCGAGCACAATCAGACCGACGCCGGCCAGGCGCAGGCCGTTCACCGGCCGTTGCGCCAGGCCCATCAAGCCCCACTGATCGATCACCAGCGATGACAACACCTGGCCGGCAATCACGCAGACGATGAACCCCGCAGCCCCCAGACGCGGGGTGAGCATCAGTGCGGCGGTGATATAGGCCACCCCGGCCACGCCGCCCAGCCATGCCCACCAGGGGGCCTGGGCCAGGGCGCCGAGCTGCGGCAGTGGCGCACGTAGCACCAGCAGCGCCGGAATGACCATCAGCACACTGACCCCCAGCGACACCAGGGTTGCCCACAGAGGATGGCCGAGCAGGCGGCCGAGGGCAGCATTGGCGCCAGCCTGGAAGGGCACCGCCGCACCCGCCAGCAGGGCGATGAGCAGCGGCAGCAGGGCGGCGGGGGAGAAAGACAGGCTCATGGCAAGACTCCTTGAAATTGACTTGGTAAAGTCTTGGCTATCCATGCTGTTAATGGAAATTCGAATGCTGCACGGGAGCTATTCGCCTGATGGATGATCTGCGCCGTATTGACCTGAATCTGTTGCTGACCCTGCATGCCTTGCTCGCCGAACAGCACGTGTCCCGCGCAGCGCTGCGCCTGCATCGCAGCCAGCCAGCGGTGAGTCATGCCCTGGCGCAATTGCGCGAACTGTTCGCCGATCCATTGTTGGTGCGCCGTGGAGGGCGCCTGCAGGTTACCGCCCGTGGCCAGGCCTTGATCGAGCCATTGCAGCAAGCCCTGGAACAGCTCGATGGCCTGCTTGCCCAGCCCGGCTTCGATCCACGCAAGGCGCGCCGCAGCTTTCGCCTGGCCATGTCCGATTACGGCGCCCGTGTGGTGTTGCCGGGGTTGATGCGAGTGCTGCGTGAGGAAGCGCCGGGGATCGACCTGGTGGTTATCCAGGGCAGCCGGGAGGCGATGCTGGGGCATTTGTTCGATGGTGAAGCTGACCTGGCCCTTGGAGTGTTTCCGGAACTGGCCGCCGAACTGCAGGTTGAAACCCTGTTCGAGGAACGCTTTACCTGCATTGCCGACCGCAGTGGTTTGCCTGCTCGCGGCGGGCTTGATTTGACCGAGTGGCTGGCGCGACCGCATGTGCTGGTGGCGGTGCGCCCCGGAATCGACAACGAGATCGACCTGGCGCTCACCACCATGGGGGCCCGTCGCCGGGTGGCGCTGGCGATGCCGCACTGGGCTGCGGCGCAGGAGGTGATCGCCGGCACCGACCTGATCCTCACCGTTGCCCGGCGCAGCCTCGACAACGGCAAGCTCGACCCGCGCCTACGCCGCTTCGAGCCGCCGCTGGCGATCAAGGCCTTTGGCTTTCAGCAGGCCTGGCATCAGCGCCGGGAAGGGGAGGCGGGGCATCGCTGGTTGCGCGAGCGCGTGGCCCAGGTGTGTGGCCGGTAACCTGTGGGAGCGGCGGTGCGGCGACCCGACTTGTCCCGCGATTGCGGTCTATCAGTCACATCGCATCGCGGGGCAAGCACGCTCTCATAGGTCTATGTTAGATGTCCTATTGTTGCAGAGGCTTTTACCCGGCAATCTGAGCCCTCCTTACATGGAGTTCTCCTGATGAAGCATCCTCTTTTAACCATCGCTCTGATGACCGCCATTGCCCCCTTCGCCGTCGCCCAGAACGATTCGCCTGTCTACAACCAATGCATGCAAACCGCCCAGACCACTCTGGACATGAACAACTGCAATGGCGCCGAGATCGAGCGCCAGGACGCTCGACTCAACAGTGCGTACAAGAAAGCCAGGGCCGCGCTGGAGCCGGCACAGCAGACTCAGTTGCTTGATGCCCAGCGCTTGTGGATCAAGTACCGCGACGCCAACTGCAAGCTGTATTACAGCCTCACTGGCGGCACCATCGATCAGCTAAACGGCGCGGGTTGTGTATTGGAGATGACCAAGGCGCGTGCAGACGAACTGCTCAAGCTGAGCGAGCCTACATAAACCGGGCTATTTATGCCGGGCAGCACGGGCACGCAAATATTCGCGCACCTCAACCTGATTGCCGGAAAACTCGATGCGCCCGGCCTTGCTGTCGCGGTGGAAGGCGTACATCGGGTCGTAGTACTCACTGAGCAGGCCACTGATCCAGGCACGGTGCAGATCCACTGCGCCACTGCGCTGTTGTTCGTCCAGGGCTTGCAGCAACAGCGCTGACAGACGTTGGTAACGCTCACCGCCCAGGCGCTTGAGGATGTTGCCCATGCTCTGCTTCAAGCGCTCGGCGAACAGCGTGAAGCCTTGTTCGTCACCGTGCAGGGCAACGAATTCGGCGCACAGGTTGATCACATAGTCGCCAAGGATGCGTTCGACACGGTTGTCGAAACTGTCTTCCAGCCACACCAGCGGGTAATGCTGCATGCCCTGGTACAGCTCCAGCGGCAGCGAGCAGCTGCCGACAATACGGCCTTCGTCTTCCAGGACGAATTGTTCGATACCCCGCGCGCGTTTCTTCAGCACGTCGATGGCCAGGGCGTTCTCGAAATCGATTTGAGCAGGCTGGCCAGTGGCGCGTTTGCCGAAGCTGGAACCACGATGGTTGGCGTGGCCTTCCAGGTCGAGCGCATTTTTCAGCACCTGCAGCACTTCAGTTTTACCGGTGCCGGTGAGGCCGCCGATCAGCACGAAGTCGCATTCGGCAACCGCTTGCTGAGTGGTTTCAAACAGGAAATTACGCATGGCTTTGTAGCCACCGATGACCTTGGGGTAGTGAATCCCAGCTTCATCCTTGAGCCACTGCTGGACGATCTGCGAGCGCAGGCCGCCGCGAAAGCAGTAGAGATAACCCTCTGGATTGGCCCGGGCGAAGGCGGCCCAGGCGGCAATCCGCTGATCTTTGCTCTGACCGCTGACCAGCTCGTGACCGAGGGCGATGGCGGCCTGTTGGCCGTGCTGCTTGTAGCAGGTGCCGACCTTCTGCCGCTCAAGGTCGTTCATCAGCGGCAGGTTGATCGCGTTGGGAAAGGCGCCCTTGGTAAATTCGACCGGGGCGCGCATGTCCATCATGGGTACATCGTTGAGAAACAGTTGGCGGTAGTCGGTGCTGTTGTCACGCATCACAGCACCTCAACCGCATGGCTCTGTCGCTCAACCAGCTCGCCGATCGGCGCCAGGTTCAGGCCCAGCTCGGCAGCAACAGCGAGAAACTCCGCTTCACCTTCAGGTGCCACTGCCACCAGCAGACCGCCGCTGGTTTGCGGGTCGCACAACAGGTGTTTCTGCTCGTCGCTCAGCGGAGCGAGCTTCTCGCCGTAACTGTCGAAGTTGCGCAGGGTACCGCCTGGCACACAGCCTTCTGCCAAGTAATGCTCGACACTCGACAGGCGTGGCACGGCGCTGTAGTTCAGGCGCGCGCTCAAGCCGCTACCATCAGCCAGCTCTACCAGATGGCCGAGCAGGCCGAAGCCGGTGACATCGGTCATGGCCTTGACGCCCGCGAGCTTGCCGAAGCGGCTGCCGGGGGTGTTGAGGGTGCACATCCAGTCGCGGGCCAGGCCTTTGTCCTGGTCGCGCAGCTTGGATTTTTTCTCGGCGGTGGTGAGGATGCCGATGCCCAGCGGCTTGGTCAGGTACAGGCGGCAGCCTTGAGTGGCAGTGTCGTTGCGTTTCATATGGCGTTTTTGCACAACGCCGGTTACCGCGAGGCCGAAGATAGGCTCAGGGGCATCGATGGAGTGACCGCCAGCCAGTGGAATACCGGCCTCGGCACACACGGCGCGGCCACCGCGGATCACTTCGCGGGCCACTTCCGGGGCCAGCACATTGATCGGCCAGCCGAGAATGGCGATGGCCATCAGCGGGTCACCGCCCATGGCGTAGATATCGCTGATGGCGTTGGTGGCGGCGATGCGGCCGAAGTCGTACGGGTCATCGACAATCGGCATGAAGAAGTCGGTGGTCGAGACCACACCGCGTTCGTCATCGAGGGCGTAGACTGCCGCGTCATCGCGCGAGGCATTGCCGACCCAGAGGTTCGGGTCCAGGGCCTGGGTGCCGCTTTCGGCGAGAATCACCTCGAGCATCTTCGGAGAGATCTTGCAGCCGCAACCGGCGCCGTGGCTGTACTGGGTCAGACGAATCGGCTCGCTCATACGCACCTCGAAAAATCGTGAGGCCCGATTGTAGCAAAGCTGGTCTTTGCGCCGATGCCTCTTATAATTCTGGAGCCAGCCTGATGTTGGCTCTTTCCCCGCTATTGAACCGGAGAATCCCTCATGCTCAAACGTCCTCTGGCGCTGTTCGCCGGCCTCGTGCTGTCTTGCTCATCCCTCTTGGCCCAGGCGGCCGATACCCTGAAAGTCAGCGCCATCCCTGACGAGGCGCCGACTGAACTGCTGCGCAAGTTCAAGCCGTTGGGCGAATACCTGGAGCAAAAGCTGGGCATGAAGGTCGAGTTCGTGCCGGTGGCCGACTACCCGGCAGTCGTCGAGGCGCTGGCCACCGACCGTCTGGATATGGCCTGGCTGGGCGGTTTCACCTTTGTTCAAGTGCACCTGAAGAGCCCGACTGCAACACCCTTGGTGCAGCGTGAGCAGGACGCCAAATTCACCAGCAAATTCATCACCGCCAATCCCGAGATCAAGAGCCTGGCGGACCTCAAGGGCAAGACCTTTGCCTTCGGTTCGATTTCGTCCACCTCCGGCAGCCTGATGCCGCGTTACTTCATGCTCAAGGACGACAACATCAAGCCTGAGACCTACTTCAGCCGGGTTGCCTATTCGGGTGCCCACGATGCTACAGCCGCCTGGGTGCAGGCCGGTAAGGTCGATGCCGGTGTGCTCAACGCCAGTGTCTGGGAAAAACTGGTGGCCTCGGGCAAGGTCGACACCAACAAGGTCAAGGTCTTCGCCACCACCCCGAGCTATTACGACTACAACTGGACCGTGCGCGGCAGCCTCGATCCTGCCTTGAAAGAGAAGATCAAACAGGCCTTCCTGAGCCTCGATCCGGCCAAGCCAGCGGATAAAGCGATCCTCGACCTGCAGGCTGCCAGCCGCTTTATCGAAACCAACCCGGACAACTACAAGGGCATCGAAGAGGCTGCGCGCGCTGCTGAGTTGCTCAAGTGACGATCCAGCTCCATGGTACGAGTCTGCGTCATGGTCAGGTTCAGGCATTGCAGGCGATAGACCTGTGTGTAGAGGTGGGCGAGCGGGTAGCGATCATCGGCCCGTCGGGGGCCGGCAAGTCCAGTTTGTTGCAACTGATCGCCAGCGCCATGGCACCTACCACCGGCAGTGTCGAACTGCTCGGTGAAGCGCCGTGGCGGCTGTCGGCGCGTGCGCGTCAGCGTCTGCGCGCGCGAATCGGCCTGATCCATCAGGCACCGCCGCTGCCACCGCGGCAGCGGGTGGTGACTGCGGTGCTGGCCGGGCGTTTGGGCCAGTGGAGCACCCTGCGCGGCTTGCTCAATTTGTTGCATCCCTCGGATATCCCGGGCGTGCGTGCGGTGTTGTCCGGGTTGGGGATGGCCGACAAGCTGTTCGCCCAGTGCGGGCAGCTGTCGGGTGGACAATTGCAGCGGGTCGGCATTGCCCGGGCCTTGTACCAGCAGCCGGACATTCTGCTCGCTGACGAGCCGGTCTCGGCCATGGACCCGGTGCTGGCCGAGCACAGCCTGAAAACCCTTAATCAGCATGCCAGCGAACGCGGTATTACCCTGGTCGCCAGCCTGCATGCGGTAGAGCTGGCGCTGGCGCATTTCCCGCGGGTGATCGGTATTCGCGAAGGGCAGGTGGCATTCGATCGCCCGGCCTCTGAGGTTTCCGCCGACATGCTCGATGCGCTGTACGCCAACGAGCATCTGGGTTCGCCACAAGTGCCGCTGCCGACGCTGAACCTGCAGATTCCGCGATGCTGACAGCTGACAAACGCGACCCGGCAGCGTTGCCCCGGCTGCTGCTGACGGTGCTGGCAATTGCCTTGCTATGGCCTGGCATCCAGGTGAGCGAGCTCAATCCCAGTGTGCTGCTGGAGGCTGAAAATCGCCGCCAGATGGCCAACTTCGTCAGTGGCTTCTGGCCGCCTGCGCATGATCCCGAGTTTCTTGCCCTGTTATGGGAAGCGATTCTACAAACCCTGGCTATGGCCACTGCGGGTATGGCCCTGGCCCTGTTGCTGGCGATACCGGCCAGCCTGCTCGCCAGCCGCGCGCTGTCGCTGGGCGCTGCCTCGCGTGGCGGGCGCCTGGGGTTCTGGTCGCGCACCGTGCGCTTGCCGGTACGCGGGTTGCTGATCTTCCTGCGCAGCGTGCCGGAAATCGTTTGGGCGCTGCTGTTTGTTCGCGCCGTAGGCCTGGGGCCGACTGCCGGGGTGCTGGCCATCGCCATCACCTACAGCGGCATGCTCGGCAAGGTTTACGCAGAGATTTTCGAATCGATCAATCAGCGTCCCGCGCATGCGCTGTTGCAGGCTGGCAGTAGCCGGCTGAGCGCCTTTTTCTACGGCATCCTGCCGGATGCGGCGGCGGAGCTGGTGTCCTATACGGTCTATCGCTGGGAATGTGCAATCCGCGCATCGGTGGTGATGGGGTTTGTCGGCGCGGGCGGGCTGGGGCAGCAGATCGATTTGTCGCTGCGCATGTTCGCCGGTGCCGAGGTGGCGAGCATGTTGCTGGCCTTCCTGGCGCTGGTATGGCTGGCCGATCAACTGAGCCGCTTGTTGCGCGGGAGGTTGGCATGAGACGGCTGATCAATGCCGCGTTGGTCCTCGCTTTGTTGGCGGCAGTGGCAGGGTCGTTCGCCTACTTGAGCTTGGATTTGCAGGCACTGTTTGGTAACGGTGGGCTTGGCCAGATGGGCGCTTATGCGGCGCGCTTCCTCAGCCCTGACCTGAGCCCGGAGCACTTGCGCGCGGTGGGCAAGGGCGCCCTGGAGACCCTGGCCATGTCCGGCCTGGGTACGCTGCTCGCGGTCATGCTCGGCCTGTTGATTGCCTTGCCGGCAGCGGGGCGTTTCGGTTGGCCGTTGCAAGGTGCTGCGCGTTTGTTGCTCAACGGCCTGCGCGCGATACCGGAGTTGGTCTGGGCGGCGCTGACCGTGCTGGCGGCGGGCCTGGGGCCGAATGCCGGTACCCTGGCGTTGGCCTTGCACACCACTGGCGTGCTTGGCCGGCTGTTTGCCGAAGCCCTGGAAAACACCCCGCCAGAGCCAGCCGCGGCCATCCGCCTGCAGGGCGGCAGCCAGGTGGCTGCGTTCTGTTTCGGTACCTTGCCCAACCTCTGGCCGCAGTTGCTGGCTTACAGCCTGTACCGCTGGGAGAACAACATCCGTATGGCCAGCGTGCTCGGCTTTGTCGGCGCCGGAGGCCTGGGGCAGATGCTCTACACCACCTTGAGCCTGTTCCAGGAAGCCCAGGCCAGCACGGTGATTATGGCCATGCTGGTGCTGGTGTTGCTGGTGGATGCCCTGAGCGACCTGCTCAGGCAGCGTTTTGTGAGGGTTTGAGTGTTTGCTTCATCTGCACCAGGGCTACCCTTGTATTGCCTGGCCCCTGGCGTTCCTCAATGGCGAAAGGGACAAAGCCAAGCTGTGGATAGAGCAACAACCCAGCGGTATTGTTGTTGAAGCAGGAGACCCAGACTTCACGGGCATCGAACTGCTGACGGGCCAGCTCGATCATGCGCTGCACCAGATACCGCGCCACACCATGGCCGCGGGCAGCCGGGGCGACCACCACGTTGCCGAGGGCGCAGACACCGCCGTGTTCGGCTTTGTAGAAATTGGCAAAGGCCAGCACCGTTCCGTCGCCCTCGACCACCGTCGATCCCTCGCGCTGGGCGATGGCATCGCTCAGTTGCGCCGGGGTCAGCGGGTAGTGGGCCTTGGGGAACATGTAGAAGAGTTCGTCCGGGCCTTGGGGGAAACAGCAGATGGAGGCGATGTCCGTGGCCTGGACGGGGCGATGAGTCAGCTGCATAAGGTGGCTCGCTCAAGCAGGAGGGTGGCAGGAATCCTACACTGCCTGGCGGTCAGCGCAGGTACAATCGCTGCCTGTAAAATCGCCACGCGGATATTGCCATGAGTCTTTCTGTTCCCACCGTGCCCGAACGCCGCCTCGGTGCGCCGTTGTTCGCCCTGGCACTGCTGCTGATCGGCGCGCTGTTCCTCAACGCCAACGTTGGCAGCAATCAAGTGCTGCTGTTGATCGTTGGTGCCGCCCTGGGCCTGACCCTGTACCACGCCGCCTTCGGTTTCACCTCGGCCTGGCGCGTGTTCATCAACGAACGCCGCGGCGCGGGTCTGCGGGCGCAGATGGTGATGCTGACGATTGCCGTGCTGCTGTTCTTCCCGGCGCTGGATGCCGGGACCTTGTTCGGCCAGCCGGTCAAGGGGTTGGTGGCGCCGGCCGGGGTTTCAGTGGTGTTCGGTGCGTTCATCTTCGGCATCGGCATGCAGATGGGCGGTGGCTGCGCTTCCGGCACGTTGTTCACGGTCGGCGGCGGCAACGCGCGGATGCTGGTAACCCTGCTGTTTTTCATCATCGGCTCGGTGACCGCCACCCACCACGTTGACTGGTGGTTCTCCCTGCCATCGTTCCCGGCGACTTCGATTGTTCAGGCGTTTGGTCTGATGCCGGCCTTGCTGGTGAGCCTGGTGGTGTTCGCGCTGATTGCCTGGGTGACGATGGTGCTGGAGCGCCGTCGGCATGGCCTGCTGGAAGCCGCGCCGCACAGTGAGCATCAAGGGCTGCGCCGTTTTCTGCGTGGGCCGTGGCCGTTGCTGTGGGGTGCGGTGGCCTTGGCGCTGCTCAACTACCTGACCCTGGCGTTGGCCGGGCGTCCGTGGGGGATCACCTCGGCGTTCGCCCTGTGGGGTGCGAAAACCCTCGGCGGCCTGGGTGTGGATGTCGGCAGCTGGGCGTTCTGGCAGGTGCCGGCCAACGCCAAGGCGCTGGCTTCGCCGCTGTGGGAGGATGTGACCACTGTGATGGATATCGGCATCGTGCTCGGCGCGCTCCTGGCTGCCGGTCTGGCCGGTCGCTTCGCCCCTAACCTGAACATCCCTACCCGTTCGCTGGTGGCGGCGGTGATTGGTGGCCTGCTGCTGGGCTACGGTTCGCGCCTGGCTTACGGTTGCAACATCGGCGCGTACTTCAGCGGCATCGCCTCGGGCAGCGTGCACGGCTGGTTGTGGCTGATCGCGGCGTATGCCGGCAACGTGATCGGTGTGCGTATTCGTCCGTTCTTCTTTGAAGGCAGTGGGAGCGGGCTTGCCCCGCGATAGCGAGATTCCCGTCACATGGCATTGCGGGGCAAGCTCCCCACTGTCAAATCATCGTTAATCGCCTTGACCATCTTTACAAGCTGGGGTGGGGGGGGGGGGGGGGGGGGGGGGGGGGGGGGGGGGGGGGGGGGGGGGGGGGGGGGGGGGGGGGGGGGGGAGTGGAGTGTGG
>NZ_JBMOWO010000117.1:0-34528 GCF_049310525.1 Pseudomonas sp. GZD-222 | reverse complement strand
ATGCCGGCCTGACGGGCGCGGCTGACCACCTGGATGGAGATGATCGAATCACCGCCGAGTTCGAAGAAGTTGTCGGCCAGACCGACTCGTTCGATCTTCAGCACATCCTGCCAGATCACCGCGATCTGTTGTTCCAGCGCATTGCGTGGCGCCACATAGGCTTTCTGTACGCGGCTGGCGTCCGGCTTGGGCAGCGCCTTGCGCTCCAGCTTGCCGTTCGGGCTCAACGGCATCTGCTCGATGAACAGCAACTGCGCCGGCACCATGTAGTCCGGCAATGCCTGGCGCAGCGGCTCGCGGATGGTTTCGCGCAAGGCTTCCTGAGCGTCCAGCGCCCAGTCGCGGGGCACCACGTAGGCCACCAGGGCACCGTCGATGGCCAGGACCACGGCCTCGCGCACGCTGTCCTGCTCCATCAGCCGCGCTTCGATCTCGCCCAGCTCGATGCGCAGGCCACGGATCTTCACCTGATGGTCGATGCGCCCACGGTAGTCGATGACCCCGTCCGCGCGCTGGCTGGCCAGGTCGCCGGTGCGGTACAAGCGCTCGCCGTCACCGAACGGGCTGGTGACGAAGCGCTCGGCGGTCAGCGCCGGGCGACGGTGGTAACCGCGCGCTAAACCGATGCCGCCCAGGTACAGCTCGCCGACCACACCCACCGGCACCGGCTGCAGCTCGGCGTCGAGCACGTAGGTCTGCAGGTTGGCGATCGGCTGGCCGATTGGCACGCTGTCGCGGCCTTCGTCGCGGCAGGTCCAGTGGGTGACGTCGATGGCCGCTTCGGTCGGGCCATAGAGGTTGTGCAGGCCAGCGCCGGGCAGCTTGGCCAGCACCTGGGTCTGGGCCTCCACCGGCAGTGCCTCGCCGCTGCAGATGATGCGGCGCAGGCCGGTGCAGCTGGCGACCTGCTCGTCGAGCAGGAACATCTGCAGCATCGACGGCACGAAGTGCAAGGTGGTGACCTGGTGGGCATGAATCAGCTCGACCAGGCGCCGCGGATCACGGTGATCGCCGGGACCGGCCATGGCCAGGCGGGCGCCGGTCATCAGCGGCCAGAAGAACTCCCAGACCGACACGTCGAAGCTGAACGGCGTTTTTTGCAGCACCGTGTCGCCGGCGCCCAGGCCGTAGGCCTGCTGCATCCAGCACAGGCGGTTGGTGAGGGCTGTGTGGCGGTTGCCAGCGCCCTTGGGTTTGCCAGTGGAGCCGGAGGTGTAGATGACGTAGGCCAGGTGCTCGGGGGCGACTTCGACCGCAGGGGGTTGTACCGAAAAGCCTTCCAGCGACAGGCTATCCAGGTTCAGCTTCGGCAGGCTTTGCGGGCACGGCAAGCGCAGGTGCGACTGGGTCAGCAGCAAGGCGATGCGGCTGTCCTCGATCATGTAGGCCAGGCGTTCCTCGGGGTATTCCGGGTCCAGCGGCACATAGGCGCCGCCGGCCTTGAGGATCGCCAGCAGGCCGATGACCATCTCCAGGCTGCGCTCTACGGCGATGCCGACCAGCACTTCGGGGCCGACGCCCAGGGCGATCAACTGGTGGGCCAGCTGGTTGGCGCGCTGGTCCAGTTCGCGGTAGCTCAACTGCTCTTCACCCATGCATAGCGCCGGGGCGTCCGGGGTGGCGCGCACTTGCTGTTCGATCAGCTGGTGCACCGGAGTGTCCAGCGGATACTGCGCGGCCGTGGCGTTCCACTGTTCGATGCTCTGCGCCTGCTCCTCGGCATCGAGCAGTGGCAGTTCGGCGATCTTTTCCTGCGGGTTGCGGACGATGCCTTGCAGCAGATTGAGCCAGTGCCGGGCCATGCGTTCGATGCTGTTGTGCTCGAACAGGTCGCTGGCGTAGATCAGCGCGGCGGACAGCGCCTGGCCCGAGTCCTGGGTCTCCAGGGTCAGGTCCAGCTGGGCAGTGCCCGCATCCCACTCCAGCGCTTCCACCGTCAGCCCCGGCAAGGCCAGGGAGGCGGTCTGGCGGGTGGCGCTCTGGTGGTTGTACATCGCCTGGAACAGCGGGTTGTGGCTCAGGCTGCGTTCCGGTTGCAGCGCCTCGACCAGTTGCTCGAAGGGCAGCTCCTGGTGTTGCTGGGCACCGAGCGCCGCTTCCTTGGCCTGTTGCAGCAAATCGAGGAAGGACCCTTGTGGGGTGATGTCGGCCTTGAGCACTTGAGTGTTGACGAAGAAGCCGATCAGCCGCTCGGTTTCCAGGCGGTCGCGGTTGGCGATCGGCACGCCGATGCGGATGTCATCCTGACCGCTGTAGCGGTGCAGCAGGGTCTGGAACGAGGCCAGCAGCAACATGAACAGCGTGACATCCTGCGCCTGGGCCAGCTGCCGCAGTTGGCGGCTCAGGCTGTCATCCAGCTGCATGCCGACCCGGCCGCCGCGGGCGCTCAGGGTCGCCGGACGAGGATGGTCGGCAGGCAGTTCGAGTACACCTTTGGCGCCGGCCAGTTGGGTTTTCCAGTATGCCAACTGGCGCTCGCGCTCACCTGCCTCCATCCACTGCCGTTGCCAGATGGCGTAGTCGGCGTACTGGACCGTCAGCGTCGGCAGGTCGGCCACCTGGCCTTGGCTGCAGGCGCGGTAGTGCTGCACCAGCTCTTCGACCATGATCTGCATCGACCAGGCATCGGAGACGATGTGGTGCTGCACCAGCAGTAGCACATGCTCCTCTTCACCAACCTGCAGCAGATTGACCCGCAGCAGCGGTCCCACGCGCAAGTCAAAGGGACGCTGAACCTGGGTCAGCACGTAGTCGCGGATCTGCTGATCTCGATCGCTGTCGGCCAGCAGTGACTCCACCACCAGGCTTAGCGGCTGGGGCTCGGCGATGTGTTGCAGGGCACGGCCATCGGTTTCGACGAAGGTGGTGCGCAGGCTTTCATGGCGGGCCAGCACGCGATTGAACGCGGTTTCCAGGGCGGTGCGATCAAGTCGCCCGCGCAGCTTCAACGCCGCCGGAATGTGGTAGGCCGCACTCTGCGGCTGTAATTGCCAGAGGAACCACTGGCGCTCCTGGGCATAGGACAAGGGCAATGGCTGGCTGCGGTCGACTCGGCTCAGCGCAGGCTGTTCGCTGAGTGCGGTGTGCCCGAGGGCCAGGCTCAAGGCTTCGAGGGAGTTGTGCTCGAACAGGGTACGCAGCGCGACATCGATGCCCAGCTGCTGGCGGATGCGTGAGCGGACCTGGGTCGCCAGCAAGGAATGGCCGCCGAGTTCGAAAAAGTTGTCGGCCAGGCCTACCTGCTCAACGTGCAGCACTTCCTGCCAGATGGCGGCCAGCTGTTGCTCCAGCGCACTGCGCGGTGCCACATAGGTGCTCTGCGCCTGGCTGGCATCCGGCGCGGGCAGGGCCTTGCGGTCGAGCTTGCCGTTGGTGGTCAGCGGCAGGCTGTCGAGCAGCAGCACATGGGCCGGGACCATGTAGTCGGGCAGCGAGGCCTTGAGCCGCGCCTTGAGCTGGGCGATCTGTGGACGGGCGCCTGCGGGCACCACATAGGCCACCAGTTGCGCACCGGTGGGGCTGTTCTGGGCCAGGACCACGGCATCGCGGATGCCTTCAAGGGCCTGCAGGCGGGTCTCGATTTCACCCAGCTCGATGCGGAAACCGCGGATTTTCACCTGGTGGTCGATGCGGCCGATGTACTCGATCACCCCGTCGGCAGCAAAGCGTGCCAGATCGCCGGTGCGGTACAGGCGGCTGCCATCGTTGTCGAACGGGTTGGGAATGAAACGGGTGGCGCTGAGGTCGGCGCGGTTCAGGTAGCCACGGGCGAGCCCCGCGCGGCCGACGTAGAGTTCACCGATGCAGTTGTGCGGCACCGGGTTGAGCTGGGCGTCGAGCAGGTACCAGGACAGGTCCGGGATCGGCTCGCCGATGGGGCTTACCGTGGCCTGCTCAAGGTCGGCCAGCGACAGCGGCCGGTAGGTGACGTGCACGGTGGTTTCGGTGATCCCGTACATATTGATCAGGCGTGGCGCCTGGTCACCGAAACGCTGGAACCACGGCGCCAGGCTGCCGACGTCGAGGGCTTCGCCGCCGAACACCACGTGGCGCAGGCGGTTGTGGCGTTCGGTGTTTTGCGCGGCGCAGGCCACATGCATCAGTTGGCGGAACGCCGATGGCGTCTGGTTGAGCACCGTGACGCCTTCGTCGCAGAGCAGGGCGTAGAAGTCTTCCGGGGAGCGCGTGGTGTCCTGCGGCACGATGAGCAGGCGGCCGCCCTTGAGCAGGGCACCGAAAACCTCCCACACCGAGAAATCGAAGGCATAGGAGTGGAACAGGCTCCAGACATCGCTGTGGTCGAAGCCGAACCAGTCTTCAGTGGCGTGGAACAGGCGCAGCACGTTGCGGTGCGGCAGCAGCGTGCCTTTGGGCCGGCCGGTGGAGCCGGAGGTGTAAATGACGTAGGCGAGGTTGTCGGGGTGCAGGGCAACGTCGGGGTTGTGCTCGGGCTGGTTTGCCGGGGCCGCGTCGAGGGCGCAGGTGGGCAGTCCGGCAGGCAGCGGCAGGCGCTGGAGCACGGCGGGCTGGCCGAGCAACAGGGCGATGCGGCTGTCGTCGATCATGTAGGCCAGGCGGTCATCGGGGTACTGCGGGTCGAGGGGCACATACGCGCCACCGGCCTTGAGGATGGCGAGGATACCGACGAGCATGTCGAACGAGCGCTCGCAGGCCAGGCCCACCAGACGGTCGGGGCCGACGCCCTGGGCGATCAGGTGATGGGCCAGGCGGTTGGCGCGGCGGTTGAGCTGGTCGTAGCTCAGGTGCTGGCCTTCGAAGCTCAGGGCAATGGCCTCGGGGCGCAGGGCGGCCTGCTGCTCGATCAGCTGGTGCAGGCAGTGCTCGACTGCAAAGCTGCGCGGTGCCGGGTTCCATTGGGCCAGGGTGGCGTGCTGCTGGTCCTGGCTGAGCAGGGTCAGCTCACCCAGACGCTGGCGCGGGTTCTCGGCGATGGCGCGCAGCAGGTTCAACCAGTGACTGGCGAGCAGGCGCGCATCCTGTTCGTCGAACAGGTCGGTGGCATAGATGAACGAAGCCGACAGGCCTTGTGCGGATTCGTAGGTGTTGAGCGCCAGGTCGAACTGCGCGGTCTGGTTGGCCCACTCGATGGCCTCGACCGCCAGTCCCTGAACCTGGCCCTGTGTCGCATCGGCATTCACCGGCTCGGCGCTGAGGTGGTTGTAGACCACCTGGAACAACGGATTGTGGCTCATGCTGCGTTCAGGCTGCAGGGCATCGACCAGTTGCTCGAACGGCAGGTCCTGATGAGCCTGGGCGCCGAGCGCGCGTTGCTTGACCTGCTGCAGAAACTCGCTGAAGGGCAGCTCGCCGTGCAGTTGCGCACGCAGCACCTGGGTGTTGACGAAGAAGCCGATCAGCCCTTCGGTTTCCACCCGGTTGCGGTTGGCAATCGGCACGCCGACACGGATATCGTCCTGGCCGCTGCAGCGGTGCAGCAGGGCCTGGAACGAGGCCAGCATAAGCATGAACAGGGTCACCCCTTGCTGCTTGGCCAGGGCCTTGAGCGCCTGGGCCAATTGAGCATCCAGCTCGACCTTAAGCAGCGCACCGCGATCGCTGCGCACCGGCGGGCGCGGGCGGCTGGCGGGCAGTTGCAGCACCGGGTGTTCGTCACCGAGCTGTTCGGTCCAGTAGGCCAGTTGTTCCTCGCGTCCTCCGGCTTCCATCCAGTGGCGTTGCCACAGGGCGTAGTCAGCGTACTGGATCGGCAAGGCCGGCAGCGTGCGGGACTGGCCAGCACTGTGCTGGCTATAACCGGCTACCAGCTCGCGGACCATCACCTGCATCGACCAGGCATCGGAGACGATATGGTGCTGGACCAGCAGCAACACGTGGTCGTCGGCACCCAGGCGTAGAAGCTGAACCCGCAGCAGCGGGCCGTTGTGCAGGTCGAAAGGCCGGGCGATCTGTTCGGCAATAAACGCCTGCAGACGCTCATCCGCCTCCGAGTCGCCGGCGGGCAGGGCCAGGTGTTCAATGGCGATGCAGCCTTCAGGATCGATCAGTTGCAGGCGTTGACCCTGCTCCTCGACGAAACGCGTACGCAGGCTTTCATGACGGGCCACCAGGGCATCGAAACTGGCCTGCAGCGCCGCGACATCCAGCGCGCCGCGCAAGCGCAGGGCAGTGGGCAGGTTGTAGGCGCTACTGTCGGGATCCAGGCCCCACAAGAACCACTGGCGCTCCTGGGCGAAAGACAGCGGAATCCGTTCGAAGGCGTCGCGGGTCGCCGGGATCGGCAGGCGGGCGATGTTCACGCCCTTGCTGACCATCTGTTGGTAGAGCGTGGTGCGCTGGGCTGTTGGCAACTTGATAAAGCGTTCGATCAAGTCGGACAGGGCTTTGCTTTGCATCATTGAGTCTCCAGCACATCGAGCAGATCGAACAGATCAGTCAATTCGTTTTCAGTGGTGTGCGCCGCCGGGGCCGGAAGGCGCCGGGCGAAGTCCTCGAGGCTGGCGCTTTCGAACAGCGCCGCCAGCGGCGCCTCGATCGCCAGTTCCAGGTGGATGCGCGAGGTGACCTGAGTGGCCAGCAACGAGTTGCCGCCCAGAGCGAAGAAGTTGTCGTCGAGGCCCACGTGCGCGGTCTTCAGCACGGTCTGCCAGATCGTCGCCACGGCCTGCTGCAGGTCGCTTTGCGGCGCGCGGAAGACCTGCTCCGGGCCGTGGGTTTCAAGGCGTGCCAGGGCTTTGCGGTCGAGCTTGCCGTTGGCGTTGCGCGGCATCTGCTCCAGCACCTGGTACAGGCTCGGGTTCATGTACACCGGCAGGCGCCGCTTGAGGAACGCACGCAGGTCGTCGAGGCCGCCGCTGTCGGCGCGCGCCTCGGCTTCGAGGGTGAGGAAGGCCACCAGCTGTTTGCCCAGGGCATGTTCGACCACCAGCACCGCTGCCTCGCGGATTCCGGCGAACTGGCTGATCTGCGCCTCGATTTCGCCCAGCTCGATACGGAAACCATTGACCTTGACCTGCTGGTCGACCCGGCCCAGGTATTCCAGGGCGCCGTCTTCCTTGCGCCGACGGGCCAGGTCGCCGGTCTTGTACAGGCGTTCGCCCGGTTGCAGGGCGAAGGGGTTGGGCACGAACACGCTGACGGTCTTGCCCGGATCGGCGCAGTAACCACGACCGACCCCGACACCGGCAATGCAGATCTCGCCAACCGCGCCTTCAGGTACCGGGCACAGGTAGTCGTCGAGCAGGTACAGGCGGTTGTTGTCGGTCGGGTAACCGATGGGGATATAGGTGCGCCGGGTCGAGGCCTCATCGATCTGATAGAAGGCCACGTCATCGGAGCATTCGGCCGGACCGTAGGCGTTTACCAGCGGGATGCCCGGGTAGCGCTGCAGCCAGGCTGCGGCGGTTTCGGCCGGCAGCGCCTCGCCGGTCGGCAGCAGCCAGCGCAGGTCGGCCAGGGCGCTGTGCTGTTCTTCCAGCAGGGCCTGGATCAGTGCCGGGACAATTTCCAGGATGGTCACGCGTTGCTGCTGGATTTCCTCCAGCAGGCGCGCCGGGTGCTTGGACACTGCATCGGGAATGATGCGCACCTGGGCGCCGCACAGCAGCGCGGTGAGGAACTGCCAGACCGAGATGTCGAACGACTGCGAAGCGGTCTGGGCAATGATGTCGTGGCTGTCCAGGTTCAGGTACGGCACCTTGCTCAACTGGTTGTTGAGCATGCCGGCTTGCTCGACCATCACGCCCTTGGGCAGGCCGGTGGAGCCGGAGGTGAAGATCACGTAGGCCAGGCTGTTCGGCGCGCTGAAGATACCCGGACGGTTTTCGCTGTAGTCGCCGGCCAGCAGGTCTTCCCAGACCAGCAGTTGCACCGGCTGCGCCAGGCCCGCCAGCAGCGCGCGGGCACGCTCCAGGTAGCGGGCGCTGCAGATCAGCGCCGGGGTGCGGCTGGCGGCGAGGATGTTGGCGATGCGCTCATCCGGGTGGCTTGGGTCCAGCGGCAGGTAACCGGCACCGGCCTTGAAGGCACCGACGATGGTTGCCAGCAGTTCCAGACTGCGCTCGGCCAGCAAGGCTACCGGCTGGTCCTGACGCACACCGTGGGCGAGCAGGGCATGGCCGACGCGGTTGGCGTGGCGGTCCAGCTCTGCGTAGCTCCAGGCGTGCTCTTGGCAACTGGCGGCGGGCTGCTCACCATGCTGGTCGACCTGCGCTTCGAACAGCTCGATGAACGAACGGTCCAGGGCATGGGCGATTTCGGTCTGGTTGTGCTGCAGGATCCACTCGCGCTGCTCGCCGCTTTCCACTTGCGCGACTTGCTCAAGCGGTGCCTGCAACTGCTCGGGCAGGGCCACCAGCAGTTGCTGGAACTGCGCCAGCAGCGCGTCCATGGTTGCCCGGTCGAAATAGCGGGTGTCGTAGGACAGATGCAGGCCGAGCTGTTCGCCGGGGTAGACCACCACGGTGATCGGGTAGTTGGTGTGGGTACGCGACGACTCGGAGATCACCCCCATGTCCTGCGCATCGAGGCCGACCGAGGTGGCCATCGGCGCGTTCTCGAACACGAACAGGCTATCGAACAGCTGCTGGCCCTTTTGCAGCTCGCTGCAGGCCTGGATGTTGACCAGCGGCAGGTAGTCGTATTCGCGCAGCGAGACATTGGTTTCGAGGATGCCGTGCAGCCAGTCCAGGGTGCGCGTGCGCAGGTCCGGGGACGGCAGTTTGATCCGCAGCGGTACGCTGTTGATGAACAGCCCGACTGTGTCCTGCATTTCCGGAATATGCGCCGGGCGCCCGGAAACCGTGACGCCGAAAACGATGTCGCGCGAGCGGCTGTGGTGGTGCAGGGTCAGGGCCCAGGCGGCCTGAACGAAGGTGTTGACGGTCAGGCGTTGCTGGTTGGCCGCTTCCAGCAAGCGTGCGCTCTGCTCGCTGCTCAGCCAGGTGTAGTTGTCGTCGATCACCGAGTGCGCCGCGCCGCTGACTTGCGGGCGATCTGTCGGCAATGGCGTGGCTTGCTCCAGCCCTTCAAGCTGCGCCTGCCAGAAACGTTGTGCGGCCAGCGGGTCCTGCTGCTGCAGCCACTCGATGAAGTTGCGGAAGCGATACGGCGTTGCCAGCTGGCTTGGGCGACCTTCGCGCGCCGAGTGGTAGATTTCGAAGAAGTCCGCCATCAACAGCGAGCGGCACCAGGCATCGATCAGGATGTGGTGGTTGCTCATGACAAAGCGGTGGGTCTGGTCGGCCAGTTTGATCAGCTTGAAACGGATCGGCGGCGCCTTGGCCAGGTCGAAACCGGCCTCGCGCTCTTCACGCAGCAACTCGATGATCCGCGGCTCGGCCTGCGCCAGCGACAGGTCGCTGAGGTCGAGCAGTTCGACCTTGACCTGCGGTGCGCGGTGGATCACCTGCAGCAGCTCGCCACCGGTGTTCCACAGGAACGAAGCGCGGATCGCCTCGTAGCGCTGCACCACTTGCTGCCAGGCGCTGTCGAACAGGGCGTAGTCGATGGCTTCGCGAATGGTGTAGCACTCTTGCATGAAGTAGATGCCCGAGTGCTGCTCCAGCAGGGTATGCACCAGCAGGCCTTCCTGCATCGGTGACAGCGGAAAGATATCGTCGATAGTGCGCACCGGGATCGGCAGAGTGTCGAGCTGCTGCTGAGTGAGCGTGGCCAGAGGGAAGTCCGAAGGCGTCAGGCCCAGATGCTCGCCGCTGCTGCAATGCTCGATCAGTTGCTCCAGTTCTTCGCGGCAGTACTGCGCGAGTTGTTCGATCTGGGTGTCGCTGAACATGTCGTGGCTGAAGGTCCAGGCCATGTTCAGGCGGTTGTCGTAGACCTGGCTGTTGAGGGTCAGCCAGTTGCCCAACGGTGTATCGGGGCTTTTCTCTTCGCCGACCGGGTCGCCGCTGGGGGCGAACAGCGCGCCGTTGTCGCCATCGAAGCTGCCGTCGAACTGGCCCAGGTAGTTGAAGGTGATGCGTGGCTGGGCCAAGGCCTGCAGTTGCTCACGGATCGCCGTATCGCCCAGGTAGCGCAGGGCGCCATAGCCGATGCCTTTATCGGGTACTGCACGCAGTTGCTCTTTGATGGTCTTGATCGAGTTATCCAGCTCAGTCTGCGGCGTCAGGCGCACCGGGTAGAGGCTGGTGAACCAGCCGACGCTGCGGGTCAGATCGATGTCGTCGAACAGCTCTTCACGGCCGTGACTTTCCAGCTGCACCAGCACTTCAGGCTGGCCACTCCAGCGCTGCACGCCGCGCGCCAGGGCGGTCAGCAGCAAGTCGTTGATCTGTGTCCGGTAGGCTGCCGGTGCGCTCTGCAGCAACTGGCGGGTATGGGCCTGGCTCAGTTGCACGCCAACCGTGGCAGCATGGCGACCGAGCAGGCTGCCGTCGGTATTGGCGCCCGGCAAGTCGCCGTCCACGCCCTGCAATTGGTTCAGCCAGTACTGCAGTTCGGCTTCGACGGCAGTGCTGCGGGCATGCTCGCCCAGACGCTCGGCCCATGATTTGAAGGCGCTGGTCTTGGCCATCAGCTTCGGTGTCTGGCCGGAATGCAGCTGCTGGTAGACCTGCTGCAGGTCCTCGAAGAGGATGCGCCAGGACACGCCATCGACCACCAGGTGGTGGATTACCAGCAACAGGCGCTGGCTGCCGTCGGCAAGCGTCATCAGCACCGCGCGCAGCAACGGCCCGCGGCTCAGGTCGAGGCTACGCTGGGCCTCGTTGCTGACGGCCTCCATCGCCCGTTGATCGGCCACCGTGCGTTGCCACAGCAACGGCTCGTCGTCAGCCAGCGGCGCATGCACGGCGTGCCAGCCGTTGTCGTCCTGATTAAAACGCAGGCGCAGCGCGTCGTGGTGCTCGACCAGTACGGCCAGGGCGCGGCGCAGGGTGTCCGGCTGCAGGGCGTTGTCCGGCTTGAGCATCACCGACTGGTTCCATTGCTGGCGCCGGTCGATGGCGCTGGCAAAGAAGGCTTGCTGGATCGGCAGCAAGGGCGACTCGCCATGCACCGGACCTTGCTCGACCTGCACCGTACTCTCGCCCCATTGCGCGACCTGGGCCAGGCCCTGGATGGTCTGGTGTTTGAACAGGTCCTTGGGGGTGAAGCGGATACCGGCCTGGCGGGCGCGGCTGACCACCTGGATGGACAGGATCGAATCGCCGCCCAGTTCGAAGAAGTTGTCGTTGACGCCGATCTGTTCGAGCTTGAGCACGTCCTGCCAGATTGTGCTGATGTGCTGCTCCAGGGCATCGCGCGGTGCCTGATAGGCGCGCAGGCCGTGGCTGCTGTCGAGGGCGGGCAGGGCGCGGCGGTCGAGTTTGCCGTTGGGGGTCAGCGGGAGGGTGTCGAGGAACAGGTAATGGGTCGGTACCATGTAGTCCGGCAGGCATTGCAGCAGGGCCTGGCGCAGCGATTCGCGCAGGCTGGCAGCGGCGTGGTCGTCCAGTGCCTGGGTGGCGGCGAGGTAGGCCACCAGCTGTGCGCCATTGGCGCTCGGCTGGGCGAGGACTGTGGCCTCGGCGACAGCGGGTTGTTGCAGCAGGCGTGCCTCGATCTCGCCCAGTTCGATACGCAGGCCGCGTATCTTGACCTGGTGATCGATGCGGCTCAGGTAATCCAGGCTGCCGTCGGCGCGGCGGCGGACCAGATCGCCGCTGCGGTACAGGCGTTCGCCGTTGGCGGCGAAGGGATCGGGCACGAAGCGTTCGGCGGTCAGCCCCGGGCGCTGGTGGTAGCCGCGGGCCAGGCCGGCGCCGCCGATGTACAGTTCGCCGGCGCTACCTTGCGGGCAGGGTTGCATGTGCGCGTCGAGTACGTGCACGCGGACGTTGTCGATCGGCAGGCCTATAGGGGCAATGGCGCTGTCGGTTGGGCCGGTGATGGTCTGGTAGCAGGTGTCGATGGTCGCTTCGGTGGGGCCATAGAGGTTGACGATGCGCCCACGCCACAGCGACTGCAACTGCGCCACCAGTGCCGCACCGAGGGCTTCGCCGCCGAGCAGGACCAGGCGCAGGCTGGCCAGTTGTTCGGCGTCGGCCTGGCTCAGCAGGGCCTGCAGCAGCGACGGGGCCATCTGCAGCACGCTGATACCTTCGGCGGCGATCTCCTGCCAGAGCAGCGACAGGTCCTGGCTCAGGGCCGGGCTGGCCAGCAATAGCTGGGCGCCGTTCTGCAGCGGCAGCCAGAACTCCCACACCGAAGCGTCGAAGCTGATCGCGGTTTTCTGCAGTACCCGGTCCTCGGCCTGCAGGTTCAGGGCTTGCTGCATCCACGCCATGTGGTTGGCCAGCGCGCCATGACGCACCTGGACGCCCTTGGGCTGGCCGGTGGAGCCGGAGGTGTAGATCATGTAGGCCAGGTGGTCCGGGTCGACGGCCACCTGTGGTGCGGTCTCGGGATAGTCCTGCAGGGCCGCGTTCAGGTCGTACAGTTGCATGGCCTGGACACCGGCCGGCAGCGCAAAGCTGTGCTCCTGACCGGGTTGCAGCAGGACCAGGGCGATGCCGCTGTCCTGCATCATGTAGGTGAGGCGCTCGGGCGGGTAGTTCGGGTCGAGCGGCAGGTAGGCACCACCGGCCTTGAGGATCGCCAGCAAGCTGACCACCAGCTCGACGCTGCGCTCCAGGGCCACGCCGACAAACACATCGGGGCCGACACCACACTTGATCAGGCGATGGGCGAGGCGGTTGGCCTGACGCTCCAGCTCGGCGTAGCTGAGGCTGTGACCGGCGCAGGCCACGGCCAGGCGCTCGGGCGTGCTGGCCGCTTGCGCGGCGACTTGCAGGTGCACCGCGGGCAGGTCGGGGCGGGATATCTGGGTGTGATTGCCACAGGCAAGCAGCGCCTGCTGCTCATTAGCGTCAAGCATGGCCAGTTCGCCCAGGGCTCGCTGTGGTTGTGCCAGCAGGTCGTCGAGCAGGTTTTGCCAATGACGGGCCAGGCGCTCGATGCTGGTGGCCGCGAATAGGGTGCTGTCGTATTCGAAGCTGGCGTCGATGCTGCGCGGGCTGTAGGCGATGTCCAGGGACAGGTCGAATTTGGCTTCCTGCTGACCCAGCGGCAGAAAGTCCAGGGCCAGATTGGCGAAACGCATCGGTCCTTGTTCAGCACCGCCGACACGCCAGTTGAACAGCGTCTGGAACAGCGGGTTAGCCTGGGTGCTGCGCTGTAATTTCAGGTCTTCGAGAATCAGCTCGACGGGGTAGTCGGCATGCTCCAGCGCCGCCAGCGACTGCTCGCGCAGGGCGTGCAAAAAGCTCAGCGCCGGCTGGCTGCCATCGAGCCGCGCGCGGTAGATCTGACTGCTGACGAAGTAGCCCACCAGTTCCTGGGTCTGGGCCTGGTTGCGGCTGGCGTTGGGTACGCCGACGGTGAAGTCGTGCTGGTTGCTGTAACGACCCAGCAGCAGTTGCCAGGTGCCGAGCATGACCACGAACGGGGTCAGGCCGTGGGCCTGGCAGAAACTGTTGAGGCGCGCTACCAGCGGTGCCGGCAGGCTCGCGGCAAAGGTGCCGGCAAGCGCAACGCGATCCTCGGTGCGCGGTTGGTCCAGTGGCAGCTCGAGCGGCACGATTTCGTCGCCAAGGTACTCGCGCCAATAGCGCGCGGCCTTGGTGTGCTGGGGCGTGGCGGGGTAGTCCTGGCGCTGCCAGCGGGCGTAGTCGGCATACTGGATGGCCGGGCGCGGCAGGGCCTGACTGTGGCCTTGCAAAGCGGTCTGGTAGGTGCTGGCCAGGTCGCGCATGAGGATCGGATTGGACCAGGCGTCGGAGACGATATGGTGCATGTTCAGTAGCAGCACGTGACGGTCGTCGGCCAGGCGAATCAAGCTGGCGCGGATCAGCGGCGCAGAGGTCAGGTCGAATGGTTTTCCTGCTTCGGCTTGCAGCTGTTGCTGCAGTTGGGCGTCGCGTTCAGTTGCGTTCAACGCCGAAAGGTCCTGACGTTGCAGCGCCAGACGTGCGTGCGGCACCAGCACCTGCAGGGGCTGGCCGTCGATCTCTTCGAAACGCGTCCTGAGAATGTCGTGGCGCTGGATCACCTGCTGCAGCGCGGCCTCTAGCGCATCGGCCGCCAGCTCGCCTTCCAGTACCAGGGCGCGGGGCAGATTGTAGGCAGAGCTGAGTGGCGCGAACTGCTGCACAAACCACAGGCGTTGCTGGGCGAAGGACAAGGGTTGCGGCTGATGGTCGGTGCTGGCTGCGATGGCGTCCGGGGCACCTGCCTCGTCGGCCATGAGCAAGGCCAGCAGGTCATCTTCGGGAAGGGAATGCTCTGGGTTCATCATCGATCTCGTCGCCGTCGGCAGAGGAATTGTGCGTTCTCAGAAAGACGAAGGACGACGAGACGGATTTACAGCTAAAGCGGCGAACGACGGGCGTTCGCCGCGTTTTTCAGGCGTAGCTGGGCTCAGTCACCACCTTGCCGGCCTGCATGCGCACCAGGTGGTCGGCGATGTCGAAATAGCGATCATCGTGGGAGATGACGATGATGGTCTTGCCCAAGCGTTTCAGGTCGGGCAGCAGCTCGGTATAGAACACCCGGCGGAAGGCCGGGTCCTGGTCGGCGGCCCATTCGTCGAAGACCAGCACCGGGCGTTCGTCCAGCCAGGCGCTGACCAGGGCCAGGCGCTTGCGTTGGCCGGTGGACAGGTCGGTGGTGGTGAAGGCGCCATCGCGCACGCTGACCTTGTGGGCGATCTCCAGGCGCTCCAGGTACTGGCCGGCGTCGGCCGGCAGGGTGCGGCCATCTTTCATCAGGTCTTCGAACAGGAAGTAGTCGGCGAAAATCGTCGTGAAGTGCTGGCGATAGTCGTCCAGGCCCTGGGCATCCACGGCTTTGCCGTTGACCAGTACTTGTCCCTGGTGCGGGGTGTAAAGGCCCAGCAGCAGCTTGATCAGGGTGGTTTTGCCGCAGCCGTTTTCACCGACGATGAACAGGATTTCGCCGGGCGCGATACTCAGGTTGACCGGTCCGAGGGTGAACGGATCGCTGCCGGGTACGGCCGGGAAGCTGTATTGCACGTTACGCAGTTCCAGGCGTTCCAACGCGGGCTGGGGGCTTGGCTCGGCGCTGAGCAGCAGGTGTGGCTCCGGTGAAGAGAAACGTTCGGCCAGGTCGGCAATGCGCCGGAAGGCTATCTGCGCGCGGCTGATGATCGGCAGGTTGCCGATCAGGCTTTCCAGCGGGCCTTTCATGTACAGCAGCACCAGCACGAAGCCGCTGATCACTGCCGGGTCATTGTTCGGCCACAGCGATTGCAGGGTCAGGGCCAGGCCGATAACCACGAAAAACAGCATCGAACCCAGGCTCTTGGCGATCACGAAGATATTGATCGCACGCACATGGGTGTCGCGGATGTGGTCGGCGGTGCCCTGAATATTGCGCGTCAGCATCGCATGTCGGCGCGGGCGGTGAATACGCAGTTCCTTGGCGCCTTCGGCAATCGCCTGGTAGTGCTTTTGCAGATCGTCCTCGGCCTCGCGGGCGGCGTTGAAACCGCGCAGGCCTTTGCTCTGGGCGACATACTGGATCGCCGAGCCGATGCCGATGGCGGTCAGGGTGAGAAAGAAGATCGGCAGCGACAGACTGGCCAGGTAGCCCAGGCAGCCGACCACCACAGTCAGGGAAATCGCCAGGGGGGCGAAGGAGAAGGCGAAGTCGCTGATGGTGTCGACGTCGTGGGTCAGCACCGGGATCAGGCGGTGGGTGCGGTAGCGTTCGATCTGCTCGATCGGCGCCGACAGCACCTTGGCCCCCAGCTCTTTGCGCAGCCGGGCGATGACATGCTGGCCGACATAATTGGTGCCGATGTCGGCGGCGATGCTGCTCACCAGGGCCACCACGCACAGGCCAATGAAGGCCAGGACGATGCCTTTGCTCATGCCGTCGGCGTTGTGCAGGCCCTGATTGACCGTGGCCAGCAGGGCGGTGACGGCCAGGCCGCCAAGGATGCCCAGAACAATGGAGGAAATCACCACCAGGCGATACGGCTTGAGCAGGCTCAAGAGTTCGCGGGTGGCGCTAGGCGATGCTGCGGTCATGAAGCTACCTCGTTCGCAACGGGCTGGGCGGTGTGGACTGGGCGCGCAATGCGGGCGACAGCCGTGTGTTGGAAGACGAGCCAGGCACGGGGCGATTTAGCGCCACCGGCCTGCGGGTGGCAGGGACGCGACAGCTGGCTGTCGGCCCCTGTCGGGGAAGCACTCAGAGTTCGCGTACTACACGAAAGCCGATCCAGTCGCCGCGGGTTTCCGGGCGGCGGTAGTTGCGGTTGCCCGAGCGCGAGAAGATCGGTGCTTCGGTCCAGTCATTGCCGCGGATCATGCGTACCACGCAGTCGCCTTGCTTCCACGCGCTGCCATCGCTGGGCGCACCTTCGTAGCCTTCGTTCTGGCAGTCGGCGGTCCATTCATAGACATTGCCATGGGCGTCGTAGATACCAAATGCGTTGGGTGCGTAGCTGCCGGCCGGGGCGAGGAAGCTGAAGCCGTCTTCCGGGCCATAGGTGTTGGCGTGCTTGGCGATGCTGTAGGCCTTGCCTTCGTCACGCGGGAACGGCTGCGGGCCGCTGCTGCCACCACGGGCGGCGTATTCACGCTCGGCTTCGCTGAGCAGTCGATAGTGTTTGCCGGTCTTTTTCGACAGCCAGGCGGCATAGGCTTCGGCTTCGTGGAAGTCCATGCACACGGCAGGGTAGCGGTTCTTGTCGCCCCGCTTGTATTCGTCGGTCAGCGCGTAGCGCGGCACCCCGGCCAGGCATTCGCGGCCAGGACGATCATCGCCATCGGGCATCCTGTAGCCGCTGTCCTTCAGGTAGGCGTTCCACTCGCCGCTGAGCACCTGAAAGCGGCTCACGGCGAAAGGCTTGGCGAATGTCACCGGGTGCATCGGGCCTTCGTCGGCCTCGCGCCCCTGTTCGTCCTCGGGCGTGCCCATGGTGAAGGTGCCAGCCGGTAGCACGACCAGTTCCGGGCAGTCCTTGCAGTCCTTGAACACCTCGCCCGGTTTGTGTTGCTCGCTGGCTTGAGTCAGGCCGGGCACCAGGCCGGCAAGCAGGGCGCCGAGGGCCAGACGGGCGATCAGGTTGCCGGTCGCGGTGCGGGGAGTCTGTGAATTCATCGGTCTCTCGATTCGCAGTAAGGGAAAAGGTGGCACTACACGGCCTTGGCCAGGATGGCCATGAAGCGCTCGATCTCGGCTTCGCTGTTGAGCAAGCCGGGGGCGGTACGCACCACCGGACCGACGTCACGGTTGACGGCATCGGCGACCACGCGCTGTTTCATCAGCTCGGCGGCCACCTTGTCGCTGTCCTTGCCCTTGACCCGGAAGAAGCTGAAGCCCGACGACAAGGCCGCGCTGGTCGGTGTCACCAGTTCAATCTGCGCCATGCTCTGCAGGCGCTGGCGCAGGTCGGCATTGAGCTGGTGGATGCGCGCCTGAACCTCGGCCTTGCCCAGTTGCAGGTGCAGTTCGAAGGCTTTGTCCAGCGCCCAGCGGTGCTCGAAAGCGTGGTAGCCGCCCGGGGTCATGCTGGTGGCAAAGTCGCTATCCTGGGAAAAGGTCGGCACCAGCGGGGTGACATCCTTGAGCTGTTCCGAACGCGCACAGATGATCCCGGTGCCGCGTGGGCCGAACATCCATTTGTGCGTGCCGGCGATGAAGAAGTCGCAGTGCATGTCGGGGAAGTCGAGGTTCTCCACGCCAAAGCCATGCACGCCATCGACGACGTAGAGAATGCGGTCCTTGTCGTCACGGTTGCGATTGTGCTCGGCCACCAGCGTGCCGATTTCACCGATGGGCAGTTTCACCCCGCTGCCGGAGTGCACCCAGGTCATGCCCAGCACGCGAGTATTGGTGCGAATGTTAGCGGCGATGTTGCCCAGCACTTCGTCAGCAGAGACGCTGTGCGGCGCCTTGAACAGGTCGATACGGCGGACCTGGGTGCCCTCACGTTCGGCGCGAAAGTTGAGCACGTGATGGGTCGAATAGTGTTCGTGACGGGTGGTGAGGATCTCCTGATCGGGGCGCACGTGGATGCCGCCATAGATCATCGCCAGGCCTTCGGTGGTACTGCCGGTCAGGGCGATCTGCGCGGGCTTGGCCTTGAGGTAGCGTCCGGCCCAGTTGCGTACTTCGGCTTCGCGCGTCCAGGTTTCTTCCAGGTCCCAGTCCATCGCCAAACCTGGATTGCGGTCGAGATTGGCGCGGTGCAGGGCAATCGCCTCGCGCACCGGTTTCGGGTGTGAGGTCACGAGAAAATTGGCGAAGTGAATGTAGCTGGGGTCCTGGTCGAACAGCTGGCGAAACTGGGCCCACTTGTCGCCGCTGGGCGCGGTTGGCGCGCTGGCCAGTGCAGCCGGGGCGAGGCTGCCGGCCAATGGCAGGGCGGCGGCCAGCAGCCCTGCCTGTTTCAGAAAGGTTCTACGGTCGGTCATGGGGAAGGCTTCATCGCGCGCTAAGGGTTTTGGAGGAGTGCTGGACCTGGGCCCAGGCCCTGAGGAAGTTGCCGCCCCAGAGCTTGCCGATATCGGCTTCGGAGTAACCGCGGGCGAGCAGTTCGGCAGTGACGTTGCGGATCTGGCTGACATCCTCGAAACCCTTGAGGCCGCCGCCGTCGTTGAAGTCCGAGCTGATGCCGACATGGTCGATGCCGATGGTCTTGACCACGTGATCGATGGCGTTGCCAAAATCGTTCAGGGTGGCCTTGGGTTCGTCGGCGAGGATGGCGTACAGGGCTTTGGCGTAGTCGCCGAAGCGCTGTTCCGGCCAGCTCGCAATCACCGGGTCGCCGGGCATCAAGGCCCAGGCCTGATTGGGCAGGGCGGGCAGGTCGAAACGCTGGCGCAATTGTTCGAGTTTGTCTCTGGTCGCCTGGCTGATCGGGCGCAGGTAATCACCGTAGGTCGGGATCATCACCACGCCACCGCTGTCGCGGATCAGGCGCAGTTCATCGTCGTCGAGGTTGCGCGGGATATCCACCAGCGCCCGCGGGCCGGAGTGCGAAGCCACCAACGGCGCGCGGCTGAGGGCGCTGACCTGGCGCAGGGCCTGGCTCGACATTTGCGAAACATCGATGATCACGCCAAGGTCGTTGAGTCGCCGCACCGCTTGCTGGCCGAGCGGTGAAAGACCGCCGAGGGCGTTGGCCGTGTCCTGGAAGAACGGCATCGGTCGCGAGGAGTCGGCCCAGGCGTTGTTGCCCACGTAGTTGAAACCGAACATGCGCAGGCCACGGGCCGCCCAGACGTCGAGCTGGTCGAGGTCGGTGCCCAGTGGGTAGGCATTGAGCATGCTGATGAAGATCGCGAACTTGCCTTCGCCTTGCAGCCTGCGGATGTCGTCGGGGCTATAGGCGATGGCGGCGCGCTCGGGGAAGTCACGGGCCATGTTGTTGATGATGCGGTAGCTGGCCTCCTGCTGGGCGCGTGCCAGCGCGACGAATTCGGGGCCGGGGCGGTGCGGCGCACCTTCGCCTTGCCAGATCGGCGGCCAGCCGAACACGGTCAACGCTGCGGCAGACAGGCCGCCACGCTGGAGTTTGGGTAAATCGAACTGGCCCTGGCTGTCGCCGTCCAGCGGATTGTGCTCAGCACCGAGGCTCAGCGGCACGCTGATGTGCCCGTCGAAGGTCAGCAGGCGTTGCTGCAGATCATTGGCCTGGCGGATCACGGCGAAACTGTAGCCGGGGTTGTCCCGGTAACCCTGGTCCCAGGCCCACCAGCCCGCGCCTGCGCCAAGCGCCAGAAGCACGGGCAGGCCGAAGCGCAGGGTGTTGTGCAAACGTCGTTGAGTCATTGCCTTCTCATGGTTCGCTGCTGTCTGGGGTGGACGAGCGCAGGGGCGAAAAATTTAGGTTCTTCATGGAATTGCGGGGGGGGATGATTCTGGGTTTTTGAGGGTGTGAGCTTATCCATTCGGTGTGGCGACGCTGCCGGCCCCTTCCGGGGCCACGCGGCCTACGACTTGCTGCGCCAAGTCTACGGCTCGCGTTCTTCGGCTACGCCGAAGGTGCTGCGCACCGGCCCCTACAGGCACCTCCACTCAGCCTCCTGAAGTCGCAGTTCGCGGCGTCTGTACTTGCGTGGATGAAGATCAAGATCAAATTCAAGATCAAGATCAGAAGCGGGCTTGCCCGCAAGGCTTCAATCTGGCTTCGCCAGATTTGATTTCGAAGATGCGTCAGCACAGGCGCCGCCGTGAAGGGCGGAAGGGGCCGGCAGCGTCGCCACATCAAATGAATAAGCTCGCATCCTGAAAAACCAACCCCAGGATCATAGTCCCCGGGATTCCACCAAAATTCAGCGTGTGACGCAGCGGGCACAGATCGATCCGCGTGGCCCCCACGCAAGCCTGGTTAAATTTTCCGCGATTGCTCTCGTTCCTAGTCAACAGACGACCTGCCGCCTCGCCAATGACCGACAGGGCTACTTTGTTTTCACCCCGACCATCGGGGGCTTATCTAGAGGACACTGGATATGACTCAGGCAATTGAATCGGCCGTCGTTCACGACTTGATCGGCATCGGCTTTGGCCCCTCGAACCTGGCCCTGGCCATCGCCCTGGAAGAGCGCGGACAACTACAGGGCCCGCTCGACACGCTGTTTCTGGACAAGCAGGCGGACTACCGCTGGCACGGCAACACCCTGGTCAGCCAGAGCGAACTGCAGATCTCCTTCCTCAAGGACCTGGTGACCCTGCGCAATCCGACCAGCCCTTACTCGTTCGTCAACTACCTCAAGCACCACGGCCGTCTGGTGGACTTCATCAACCTCGGCACCTTCTATCCATGCCGCATGGAGTTCAATGACTACCTGCGCTGGGTGGCTTCGCATTTCGAAGCCCATAGCCGCTACGGCGAAGAAGTGCTGCGGGTCGAGCCGGTGCTGAGCAATCAGCAGGTCGAGGCGCTGCGCGTGGTTTCCCGTGACGCGCAAGGGGTGGAAGTCGCCCGCACCACGCGCTCGCTGGTCCTCAGCCCCGGCGGTACGCCGCGCATCCCGGCAGTGTTCCAGGCGCTCAAGGGCGATGCCCGGGTGTTCCACCATTCCCAGTACCTGGCGCGCATGGCCAAGCAGGCCTGTGTCGACGGCAAGCCGATGCGCATCGCCATCGTTGGCGGTGGCCAGAGTGCGGCCGAGGCGTTCATCGATCTCAACGACAGCTACCCGTCGGTGCAGGTTGACCTGATCATCCGCGGCTCGGCGCTCAAGCCTGCCGACGACAGCCCGTTCGTCAACGAAGTGTTCTCGCCCGAGTTCACCGACCTGGTGTTCCAGCAGCCTGCCGCTGAGCGTGAGCGCCTGATCAACGAGTACCACAACACCAACTATTCGGTGGTGGACCTGGACCTGATCGAACGCATCTACGCGATCTTCTACCGGCAGAAAGTCTCGGGTGTGGCCCGTCATGCTTTTCATACCCTGACCACCCTGGAGCAGGCAAACGCTACCGCGCAGGGCGTGGAGCTGGTGATGCGCAACAACGCCAGCGGTGCAACCCAGGTGCAGGCTTATGACGCCGTGGTGCTGGCGACCGGCTACGAGCGGCAGATGCATCGCCAGTTGCTGGCGCCGATGGAAGCCTACCTGCGCAACTATGAAGTCGACCGCAGCTACCGCCTGCTGACCGACGAGCGCTGCAAGGCCAGCTTGTACATGCAGGGCTTCAGCCAGGCCAGCCACGGCTTGAGCGATACCTTGCTGTCGGTGCTGCCGATTCGTGCGGACGAGATTGCCGCTTCGCTATACGAGCAAACCCGGCTGCGCGGGCACAGCCGTGATGCCAAGGTGTCGCTGCTGGCTACCGCCAGCTGAAGGCACAACCGCTGGCAATGAAAAACGCCGCCCCGGTAGGACCGGGGCGGCGTTTTTATTGGCGCAGTCTTCAGGGCGTTACGCTGGCAACCGGCCCGGCGGCTGTTTGCACCTGCTCCCAGACCCGCAGGAAGTTGCCGGCCCACAGCTTGCCGATATCCGCTTCGGAGTAGCCACGGGTGAGCAGTTCGGCGGTGACGTTGCGGATTTCGCTGACATCCTTGAAACCGTCGACGCCACCGCCATCGTTGAAGTCCGAACTGATACCAACGTGGTCGATGCCGACTTTTTTCACCGTGTAGTCGATGGCGTCGACCAGGTCCTTGAGGCTGGCCTTGGGTTCCTCTTCGAGGATGCCGTAGAGGCTACCGGCGTATTCGCCGAAGCGTGCTTCTGGCCAGATGGCGATCACCGCATCACCGGGCATCAATGCGTTGGCCAGGCCTTGCAGCGGTTGCAGGTCGAACTTGGCGCGCAGCGCTTCAAGCTTGTCCAGGGTCGGCTTGCTCAGGGGCTTTAGGTAGGTGCCGAAGGCGACCACCTGGATGACCCCGCCACTGTTCTTGATCAGCTGCATTTCCTTGTCGCTGAGGTTGCGCGGGATGTCCACCAGCGCCCGCGGTGCCGAGTGCGAGGCGACCATCGGTGTACGGCTCAGGCGTGCGACGTCTTCCAGGGCCAGGGTCGACATCTGCGAGACATCGATGATCACCCCCAGATCATTCAGGCGTTTGACCGCCTGCTCGCCCAGCGGGGACAAACCGCCAAGGGCATCGGCGGTGTCGTTGAAGAACGGCAGCGGCCGCGAGGAGTCGGCCCAGTCGTTGTTGCCGGTGTAGCTGAAACCGAACATGCGCATGCCACGCGCGCTCCACAGGTCGAGCTGCGACAGGTCATGGCCGAGTGGGTAGGCGTTGAGCATGCTGATGAAAATGGCGAATTTGCCTTCGCTGTTCAGGCGCCGGAAATCCTCCGGGGTATAGGCGATACCGACCTGGTGGGGGAAGTCGCGCACCATGTTGCTGATGATCTGGTAGCGCACTTCCTGCTGGTGCCGTGCTTCATCGACAAAACCCGGGGTAGGGCGGTGCGGGGCATTGGGGCCGTTCCACAACTCCGGCCAGCCGAAGATGGTCAGCGCGGCGCCGGACAAACGACCTTTACCGATCTTGACCAGGTCGAGCTGGCCTGGACCATCTTTATCGATTTCGTTGTTGGCATTGCCCAGGGTCAGGGGCACGGTGACATGGCTGTCGAATGACAGCATGTGCTCATGCAGTGCGGTCGCTTGCTCGACGATCGGGCGCGGGTAGCCAGCGGGGCTGCGCTCATAGAAGTAGCCGGCGGCAGCGACGCCCACCGCCAGGGCCAGGGGCAGGCCGATATACAGGGCTTTGCGGGAACGGGATGTGGAAGTGGTCATTGCCATCTCAACGCTGGGCTGATCGGAACGGCTTGCCTGGCGCGCTGGCGTGCCTGGGGACAAAGCTCGGCTATCAGGAGGGACGAGCGGCGAAGGGGGAAATTTACGCGTGCACGGGAAGTTCAAGTTCTGCGGCGCAGGGCCGATACAAAGGCGAACCCATACATCGTCAGGATGATAAAAGCATGGTCGGCATCACTTCCGTATCAATCAATGGAAACCCTTTGAGCAGCGCGGCTGCCGGGGTTGCCAGCGTCAAGGTCGGCGTTCAGGACCCGGCCGCGAAAGAGGAGGGCACACTCAAGGTCAACCTGCCCGGCGTCGCCGACAGCAAGAAGGCTGAATCCAGCGAATCTGCCGAAAGCAGCGAGCCGGCCCACATCCAGCAACTGCGCCAGATGATCGAGCAACTGCAAAAGCAATTGGCTGAACAGCAGAAGCAGCTGCAGGCGATCATGGCCAGCAAGATGGAAGAAACCGCCAAGGCCACGGCAGTCGCTGGCGCGCAATCGGCGGTGAGTACCACCATGGGCGCGATCCAGTCAGCCACTGCGCAGTTGCTCAAGGCCCTGCTGGAAAGCGGCGGCAGCAGCGCTGGCAGCATGGTCAGCACCAGCGCCTGAGCGGCAACGGGCCTGTGGCGCGCAAGGCGCCCAGGCCCGCCTGGTCAGTCGACCACTGGGCGGTTCTGGCTGCGCTCGGACTTGTAGCGCATAGCTACTGCAGGCGCCGGCTTGGTGCTGCCGGTTTCCAGCCACTGACGCATGCGGCTGGCATCGGCGAAGTGGGTGTACTTGCCGAACGCATCGAGAATCACCATGGCCACCGGACGATTGTTCATCTTCGTCAACAGCACCAGGCAGTGCCCGGCGTCGTTGGTAAAGCCAGTCTTGGTCAGGTTGATGTCCCAGTTGCTCTTGTTGACCAGATGGTCGGTGTTGCGAAAGCCCAGGGTGTAGTTGGGCTTGCTGAACGCCACGGTCTTCTCGCGGGTGGTGCTCAACTGGCTCAGCAGCGGGTAATTGCGTGCCGCCAGCAGCAGCTTGCCCAGGTCGCGCGCGGTGGACACGTTGCTGGTCGACAGCCCGGTGGGCTCCACATAGCGCGTTTTAGTCATGCCCAAGGCCTTGGCCTTGGCGTTCATGGCCTTGATAAACGCGTTGTAGCCACCTGGATAGTTGTGCGCCAGGGTCGAGGCCGCGCGGTTTTCCGATGACATCAGGGTAATCAGCAGCGTCTCCCGACGGCTGAGCTGACTGCCCAGGCGCACGCGCGAATAAACCCCTTTCATCTCCTTGTTCTGGGCGATGGTCATGGTGAGCATCTCATCCATGTTCTGCTTGGCGTCGAGCACCACCATGCCGGTCATCAGCTTGGTTACCGAGGCAATCGGCACCACCCGGTCGGCATTGTTGGCGTAAAGCACCTTGTTGGTCTGCAAATCGATCAGCAGGGCGGCGCCGGAAGCCAGGTGCAATTTCGCCGGATCACGTTGTTCCTGGAGAGGGGGTTGCGCAGCAGCGGTCGTGGTGACAGTCGCGGTACCGGTGAGCAACAGCAGCAGGCTTAGGATGGATAGGGAAGTTTTCACGTCGAGGCTCACTAATAGTTGGTATGTCGTTGGCTGTGCAAGGGTTTTCCCCCAAAAAAACCGCTCGCATTCTGGAGTATGGCTCAGAGTCTGTCGATTGGCCTGTGATCATTGGGCCATACATGAACGAAATTTAATCCTGTACCGGTTCTGTACCGATTGGCTGCATTTCGAGCTTCTCCGGGGCGAGCGAATTTCGCAGCGTCAAAAGGGCTGGCGAAACAGGAGTTGGTAAATATTCTCACTTGCATTTATGATATGTTATTACGTATCAATTAATCGCAAGGAGCCTTACCCATGAAAGTGCTGTCCTCACTCAAAGAAGCCAAAAACCGTCATCGCGACTGTCAGATCGTGAAACGCCGAGGGCGGATCTACGTAATCTGCAAATCCAATCCGAAATTCAAAGCGCGTCAGGGTGGGGCGAAGAACAAGAACAAAGGGAAAGGTTGAGGCGGGCACGAAAAGCCCGGCGCGCGGCCGGGCTAACGGGCTGTTCTGCCACTCCCATGATGGAGCGGCAAGGGCGTCACTCGCCAGTATTGCTCACCTTGTTGACCTTGTAATCATCGGCGACCTGGGCGTTTGCATTAGCGCCTGAATGCATTGAGTCGGCAGAGGTTCTTCCGAGCGCCTCTACGTTCCCGCCGTTGACGTCAGAAGCGTCGACTTCTTCGACGACGGGTCCTGAGAGCGTTGTATATGTGGCCGAACCGGCTCCTTCTGTGCTGAATGAGCTTTGTGTGCTGGGTTCACCAGCGAACACCGAGAAGCACGCAGTCAACAGCAGTCCGGGTAGTAAAGCGTTCATCATTATTGGAGTCATTTTCAAACGCCTCCTTGTGAGTTGCACCGTTAAGAATGGACCCTGATCGCAAAACTGACTGACATCGTGACGGGCGGTCTCAGTGCGGCAGGTTTGTAAGTAATTGAATTAACGTTAGATTCGTGTTTTTAAGGTTGTTGGCGATACCGCTAAGGAAGAACAGTTCTGTTCCGGCGTACGGAACCAACTAGCCTGAGCCGATGGAGGCGTGTATTGCACCGTCGCAAGGGTGGCTCCATGAACAGCATGAGCATCACGACTGACTATCTGGTGATCGGCGCAGGGGCAACCGCGATGGCCTTCGTCGATACCTTGCTCGATGAATCGGATGCGAGTGTGCTGATGGTGGACCGACATGCTCAACCGGGTGGGCATTGGAATGATGCTTACCCGTTCGTCCGCTTGCACCAGCCGTCGGCCTTTTATGGCGTTAATTCCTGCGAGCTCGGCTCGGGTAAAAAAGACGACTCCGAGTGGGGCGGCGGTTTGTATGAACAGGCCTCAGGCACCGAGGTGGTCAGTTACTTCGATCAGGTGATGCGCCAGCGATTCGTGCCGTCGGGTCGGGTGCGTTACTTTCCCATGCACAACTACGAGGGTGATCGCAGCGAAAGTCATTGCATCACCTCCTTGCTCACGGGCGAAAGCAATCAAATCCAGGTCCGCAGGAAGTTGGTGGATGCGACGTTTGCGCAGACCGCTGTTCCTTCCACCCACGCACCCCATTACCGGGTAGCGTCGGACGTTCGCTGCATACCGCTGAATGACTTGCCAAAGGTCGCAAAACCTTACAAGCGCTACGTCGTGGTGGGGGGTGGAAAGACCGGGATCGATGCCTGTTTGTGGTTGCTGCAGAACGGTGTGGATCCCGACAGGATTCAATGGATCGTGCCGAATGCTGCCTGGCTGCTGGATCGCGCGAACATTCAACCTGGCCAGGAGAATCTGCTACGAACGATCGGCAGCCTGGTAAACCAGTTTGAAGCCATAGCAGCTGCAGAATCGATCCCGGATTTATTTAACCGCCTGGAAAGTTTCGGCGAACTGCTGCGCGTCGATACAAGTGTCGAACCCAGCGCTTTTCGCGCTGCGACGGTTTCACAGGGTGAGTTGCGTGCGTTACGGCGCATAAACAATACCGTGCGCCTGGGACGTGTACATGCGATTGAAACCAGCGGTGTGTCGCTCGAGAGGGGCAGCATTGCTGGCGATTCCGACGCCCTTTACATTGACTGCAGCGCCAGCGCTGTTCCGATTATTCCTGAGGGAAGTGTCAAAGTATTTGATGGCAAGCGTATCAATCTGGTGACCATCAGCAGTTATCAGCTCTTGTTCAGTGCCGCTTTCATCGCCTGTATCGAGAGCCACCTCGATGATCAGCTGCAGATGAACGCACTCTGTGGCGTTGTCCCGCCGCCCCGGGTACCGGAGGACTGGCTCAGAATGTGGGCCGTGTATCTCGCCAATCAGCGGCAGTGGAAGCACCAGCCCACGTTGTCCCCCTGGCTTGTGCAGTGCCACCTTCACCTGATGCCGACAGTGATGAAATGCGTGCAGGAGGGAGATCCTGAAAAGCTGGCCGTATTGAACCGCTTTACTGAGGTTCGAAAGAGGGCGCTGGACAATCTACCCAGGCTTTTGCAGGCGCTGGAAACGTTGCCTCAAAGGCCCTGAGTTCAGGCCCGCAGGCTGGCGCTCTGTAACTGGCTGGCCAGGGTCTGGGCTGCAGGCAGCGAAGTCAGTGGTCCAGAAACCGCTTCTCCGTCGCGTACCACGTACCAGCATGCCAGTAGTCCCAGCTCCCTGAGTGAGGTGGGGACGGCGCTGCCGATGACGGACATGATGCTGATAGGGGCCATGGGGGTTCTCCTGTAATTCATGGGCCTACCTTACGTGGCGCAACGGGCCGGTTGAAATCAACCGGCTCGATAGTGCACATCACTGTCATCGACCCGGCGCTTACCAGCGCGGTGGGCCGTAATAGACCGGAGGTGGTCCGTAGTAGCGTTCGCGGTAATAGGGCGGTGGTACTGGTACGTAGCGTTCGACCACCGGGTAGGGTTGGTAATAGACCGGTGGTGGCGGCGCCTGGTAATACCCCGGAGGAGGACCGTAGTAGAGCGGTTGACGTTCGACATACACCGTACGGTCGCGGCCGCCATACAGTGCCGAGCCGACCACTGCACCGACCACTGCTGCGCCGATCACCGGTCCATACCAGCCATTGCCACCACCATGATGACCGCCGCCATGGGCAGCGGCTTGCGTGCTGGCGGCCAGGGCACCGACCAGTAGGGCGATTGTCGGGAGATGACGGTTCATTGCGGATTCCTCACAGAGCAACCCCAGGGCTTACCTCTCTATAAGACTGCGGGAACCGTCGGCTGCACAGTGCGTCTGAGTAAAGGTTTTGTAAGCGCCGATCAACGGTAAGCGCGGCGCCTGTGCATAATGCCGAACCGATCGCAAAGGAGCATCAAATGGCCCATATTCCTGGCAAGGACACCGTCCTGTGCATCTCCCTGGCCGGTCGTCCCGGTACCTTTGGTGTACGGTTTCACAACCACCTGTACCAACAGTTGGGCCTGGATTTTTACTACAAGGCCATGACTACCACGGACCTGCCCGCAGCCGTCGGCGGTATTCGCGCCTTGGGCATTCGCGGTTGTGGTGTGTCGATGCCGTACAAGGAAGCCTGCATGGCGCTGGTCGATGAGATCGACCCGTCTGCAGCCGCGATTGAATCGATCAATACCATCGTCAATGACGCAGGAAGGCTCAAGGCCTACAATACCGACTACCTGGCCATACGCCAGTTGCTGGAGCAACATCGCGTAGACCCGAACACAGCGTTTGCCCTACGCGGCAGCGGCGGCATGGCCAAGGCGGTGGCTAGCGCCTTGCGTGATGCCGGGTTCAGCCAGGGCATCATCGTTGCCCGCAATGAACAGGCAGGTCGCCAGTTGGCTGATAGTTGCGGCTATCGCTGGCAGGCTGAGCTGGGTGATCTGTGCCCGCCGATGCTGGTCAACGTCACGCCGATCGGTATGGTCGGTGGGGTCGAGGCCGATCAGTTGGCGTTCAGCCGCGAAGCGATTGCTGCGGCGCAGCTGGTGTTTGATGTGGTGGCGATGCCGGCGCATACGCCGCTGATCATCGAGGCGGAAAAGCACGGCAAGGCGGTGATCACCGGGCTTGAGGTGATTGCCTTGCAGGCGCTGGAGCAGTTTGTCTTGTACACCGGCGTGCGGCCAACGGCTGCGCAGGTGGCGCAGGCGGTGGCGTACGCCCGAGGGTAGGGAAAGCGTTTAACTGCGGGATTCACCGAGCCGCCTGTAGGAGCGGATTCACCGGGACGCCGGAACGCCGCGATGGGGCGCATCGCGGCCCCAAACGATGGGCCTGCTACGCAGTCCATCGCGGATAAATCCGCTCCTACAGAAAGGGTTTATTCCAGTGCCGCCAGGCGCTCTTCCAGCGCGGCAATCCGCGCCTCCAGCGCCTCGATGCGCTCCAGCGATACCGCGCCGCCGCCACTGCGCTCCGGTCCTTGCTGGCGCGCCGCCAGAATCGCTTCGATCTCCGCCGGGTCACCCAGGGCATGGGTATAGCGGTCTTCACGCTGCCCGGCCTGGCGCGGCAGGTGCAAGGCAAAACCACGGGCGATCAGGCGTTCAAGCTGATGCACGACCTGCTCGGCGTCTTCGAAATCATGCATGCGGTTGCTGCGGGTCAGCAGTTCGTTGACCGTCTGCGGGCCGCGCAGGAACATCAGGCCGAGCAGGGTGACCTGCGCCGGCACCAGCTCCAGCGCTTTGTCCACGCGCTGCTCCCAGCGGTCGGCGCGGCTGCCCATCTGCAGACGGGTCAGGCCCTGGCCTTCAAGGGCACGCAAGGCCTGGCCGACCTGGCCCTGGCTGAGGTTCGTCACCGGTTCACGGCTGGTCTTCTGGTTGCAGGCCAGGACCAGGGCGTTCAAGGTCAGCGGGTAGGTTTCCGGGCTGGTGGCCTGTTTTTCGATCAGCGCGCCGAGAACGCGGACCTCGGTGCTGTTGAAGCGGGCTTCGGAAGGGGATTCGTGATCGTCGGACATGGCCCTGTCTCTATGCGAAGAAAGGCCTCTAGCCTAGGTGCGCGACAGGGTAAAACACAAGCAGCCGGTGCAGGACGCACCGGCTGCGGGTCGGGCTCAGGCGCTACGGCGCTCTTCGGCCATGCATGCGGCAGCGGTGAACAGCACGTCGGTGGAGGAGTTCAGCGCGGTTTCCGCCGAGTCCTGCAGTACGCCGATGATGAAGCCGACTGCCACCACCTGCATGGCGATTTCACTCGGAATGCCGAACAGGCTGCAGGCCAGCGGGATCAGCAGCAACGAACCACCGGCCACACCCGAGGCGCCACAGGCGCACACGGCGGCGACGACGCTGAGGAGGATGGCGGTAGGAATGTCGACGGCGATGCCCAGGGTATGCACAGCGGCCAGGGTCAGTACGGTGATGGTGATCGCCGCGCCGGCCATGTTGATGGTCGCACCCAGCGGGATCGATACCGAGTAGGTGTCTTCATGCAGGCCCAGGCGCTCGCTCAAGGCCATGTTGACCGGAATGTTGGCCGCCGAGCTGCGGGTGAAGAAGGCGGTAATGCCGCTTTCGCGCAGGCACAGGAGGACCAGCGGGAACGGGTTGCGGCGAATTTTCCAGAACACGATCAGCGGGTTGACCACCAACGCAACGAACAGCATGCAGCCAATCAGCACCGCCAGCAGGTGCAGGTAGCCGAGCAGGGCATCGAGGCCCGATTGCGCCAGGGTCGAGGCGACCAGGCCGAAAATACCCAGCGGAGCGAAGCGGATCACCACACGCACGATCAGGGTAACGCCGTTGGACAGGTCCTCGACCACGGTGCGGGTGGTTTGCCCGGCGTGACGAATGGCCACACCCAGGCCGATGGCCCAGGCCAGGATGCCGATGAAGTTGGCGTTCATCAGCGCGCTGACCGGGTTGTCGACCACGCTCAGGAGCAGGCTCTGCAGCACTTCAGAGATGCCGCCGGGGGCGCTCAGGGCCACGTCCGAGGTGCTCAGGGCCAGGCTCGACGGGAAGGCCATGCTGGCGACCACCGCAACTACGGCCGCAGCGAAAGTACCGAACAGGTACAGCACCAGGATCGGGCGGATATGGGTTTCGGTGCCGTGTTTATGGTTGGCAATAGACGCCATGACCAGGATGAACACCAGGATCGGCGCCACGGCTTTCAACGCGGAAACGAACACCTTGCCGATGAAGCCCAGGTCCAGAGCGACCTCGGGGGCGATCAAGGCCAGCGCGATACCGGCCACCAGGCCGATCATGATCTGTACGACCAGACTGGTACGGTTCAACAGTTTTAGAACAGGTGTCATGTTGGGTGTTTCTCAGTCTTGTAGTGGGGCAGCCGGCCCGTTGCGACGCCGGGAAATTCAGGGGCGTCAGGCGATCAAGGCCATGAAAGGGGCGCGACTTTAGCACAGCGAGGCACAATGGGTGATTGCGCTGTGTCAGTCAGCAGGGCAGAGGTGTAGTATCCGCGCCCCTTGGAAACGGCTCAGCGCCGTAAATGTTTAAAACGCTGGAGTGTAGATGTTACTGCCGATTCTGTTGCTGGCTGCGGCCGGCTTCACTGTACTGACCACCGAGTTCGTGATTGTCGGCCTGTTGCCGGGAATTGCCCGGGATCTTGCGGTCAGTGTGCCCCAGGCCGGGCTGTTGGTGACCTTGTTTGCCTTCACCGTGGCCTGTTTCGGCCCGTTTCTCACCGCCTGGTGCGCGCGCTTTAATCGCAAGCGCCTGTTTGTCGGCATCCTTTTGTTGTTCGCTGCCTGCAACGTCCTCGCGGCCATCGCCCCGAACATCTATGTCATGGGCCTCGCGCGGCTGCTGCCGGCGCTGGGTTTGCCGGTGTTCTGGGCGCTGGCCAGTGAAACTGCGGTCGACATCGTCGGGCCGGCCTATGCCGGGCGGGCTATTTCCAAGATCAGCTTCGGCGTGGTGTGTGCCACGGTGTTCGGTATTCCGGTCGGTACCCTGGTGGGCGATGCGCTGGGCTGGCGCGCGGCGTTCGCCTTGCTGGCCGTGCTGGCACTGGCCAAGGCGCTGTTGCTGCACCTGTACCTGCCACACACGCCACGGCATAACCAGGCCACCTCGTTGCGCGGGCAGTTCGGGATCTTGCGCAGCCGCTTGTTGCAGGGCCATGTGCTGCTTTCGGTGCTGGTGTTCAGCGGCATGTTCACCGTTTATACCTACCTGGCCGATATCCTTGAGCGCCTGGCCGGTTTCGATGGCGCGCGGGTGGGTTGGTACCTGATGGGGTTTGGCGCGGTGGGACTGATCGGCAACAGTCTGGGCGGCCGTGCCGTAGACCGTCATCCGCTGCTGGCCTCTGCCGGGTTCTGCGCGTTGATGCTGGTGGGCCTGATTGCTCTGGTGCCGAGCATTCATTCCACCTATGGCCTGATCAGTGCGCTAGCGATCTGGGGGGCAACCCAGGCGGCGCTGTTTCTGGTCAGCCATGTGCGCCTGATCAAGGCCGCGCCCCAGGCTCCAGCCTTTGCCGCTTCGCTGAACATTGCCGGGGGCAATCTGGGGATTGGCCTGGGCGCAATGATTGGCGGCCGGGTGATCGACACCCTGGGCCTGAGCAGCCTCGGCTACGCCGCCGCGCTGCTCATCGGTGTTTCGGTGGTACTGGCGTTGGTGCTAATGCGCATGCGCGACACCCGCATTACCAGTTGAACAACTGGCGGCGGGCCCCTTCGGTAATGGCGAGGATGCCGGGGTGCTTGACCTTGCGTTCCACCGAGATGGCATAGAACGACTCGATCACCGCGTCGGTCTGGCCGATCAATTCGACGCCATATTGCCTGCAGACTTCATCGGCAATCACGCTGGGGCCGATAAAAATACCGCTGCCGGATTGCCCAAAGGCCTGCATCAAGGCGCTGTCGTCGAACTCGCCGACAATCCGTGGCTGGATCTGCTGCTCGGCGAACCAGCGCAACAAACGGCTGCGAACTACGGTTTCCTGGCCGGGAATCAGCAGCGGGGCATGTTGCAGGCAGGCCGGAAAGTCCTCGCCCAGCTCATCCGCCAGGGCCGGGGTGGCGAAAAAGCTGATGCCGCATTCCCCCAGGCGCTGGCTGTAGCCCTTGATGTCCAGGTGGCTGGGCATGGGGCTGTCGGAGATAACCAGGTCCAGGCGCTGGATCGCCAGGTCGGCCAGCAGGCGTTCGAGCTTGTCTTCGCGACAGCTCAGGCGCAGGGCGTCTTCCATTTCCATGGTCGGCGCCAGCAGGCGATAGACGATGGACTTGGGCACCACATCGGCGACCCCGACGCGAAACAGAATCTGCTGCTCATCCGGGCGCGCGCGCAGCATGGCCTCAAGTTCACCACCAATCTGGAACATCTGCTCGGCATAGGTCAGCGCCTGGCGACCGCTTTCCGTCAATTCCAGCTGCCGTCCGACCCGGCGAAACAGCTCGATGCCGTAGGTCTGTTCGAGCAGGCTGATCTGCCCGCTGATGGTCTGCGGCGTCAGGTTCAGTTGCTCGCCCGCGCGCACGATGCTGCCGGTGCGGGCCACCACCCAGAAGTAATGCAACTGACGGTAGTTGAGCATGTCAGGTCCCGATTCGTAAAAACCGAAGTATAACCGCTGAAAATACGAATTTTCCTGATGTATCTAGATATTTAGAATCCCCAGCCATCACGGTGCCACTGAGTGGGCGCTGATCATCGACACGGAGAACTTCACATGATGTACCTGAAATCCATCGGAACACCCCTGGTGTTACTGTTGGCCCTGTTTGCCATGAGCGGTTGCGAGCAGGCGGAAAAATCCGCCCAGCAAATGCTCAACCAGGCAGCGGAATCGGCCAAGCAAGCGATCGACCAAACCAACGAAGCCGCTCAAGAAGCCCTGAGCGAAGCCACCGGCTCTGACAGCGCCAAGGCCGACAAGCCGGCCAGCGATGACAGCGCCAAAGAAATCTGACCCACCCTTACCTTGATGCAGGATTGATTCATGGAATACTTGTTGGAACTCGCTGCAAGCCCGACCGCCTGGGTAGCCCTGGCCACCCTGGTGGCCATGGAGATCGTGCTCGGCATCGATAACCTGATCTTCATCTCCATCCTGACCAACAAGTTGCCCGAGGAATTCCGCTCCAAGGCGCGTCGTATCGGTATCAGCATGGCGCTGGTCATGCGCCTGGGTCTGCTCAGCACCATCGCCTGGATCGTGCAGCTGACCGAGCCGGTCATCGATGTGTTCGGCCATGCCTTCTCGTGGAAGGACATGATCCTGATTGCCGGTGGTCTGTTCCTGCTGTGGAAGGCGACGACTGAGATCCACGAGAGCGTCGACCCGCGGGCCAAGGAAGAAAGCAAAGCGTCCTCGACTATCACCCTGGGCTTTGCCGCTGCTATTGGTCAGATCCTGCTGCTGGACATCGTCTTCTCGATCGACAGCATCATTACCGCTGTGGGCATGACCGAGCACTTGCCGATCATGATCATTGCCGTGGTGAGTGCCGTAATCGTGATGCTGGTGGCCGCCGACCCGCTGGCCAAGTTCATCAACGACAACCCGACCGTGGTGATGCTGGCCCTGGGCTTCCTGATCATGATCGGTATGACCCTGATCGCCGAAGGCTTTGGCGCCCACGTACCGAAAGGTTATGTGTATGCAGCGATGGCGTTCTCTACCGCGATCGAAGCGCTGAACATCATGTCGCGCCGGGCGCGGCTCAAGCGCGAAGCGGCTGAAGGCTGATGCAAGTCGCGGGGGGGGGAGGGAGGAAAACAAAGAGGGGCCCGGGGAGGGGGTCGTACGCGGCGGAGTCT
>NZ_JBMOWO010000116.1:0-85999 GCF_049310525.1 Pseudomonas sp. GZD-222 | reverse complement strand
AAATCACCCCCTACCCCCCCCCCCCCCCCCCCCCCCTTCCCCTCCCCCCCCCCCCCCCCCCCCGATGCTGTTCAGGAATCAATGCGCATTGGCATGCCGACGGCTACGACGCGTCGGCACCGCCTCACTGGTTTTCTTCGGCAAGGTATGATGCGGGTGATGGCGGCGGGCAATCCGCAGCACGCCCCAGAGCATGGCTGCGGCGACGCTCAACCAGGCGCCGACCAGCATGAAGATTGCCATTGTCAGGCTCATGTATGCCTCCTCAGGTCCCCGACCAGCCCATGATGCTGGCCACGCGGACACCCCTAGAGTCTAGCCGAAGCCATGTTGCAGGCTATTGACCGATGGTCCAAGTCCTTGGGCCGCTTTGTTCTAAGCCGTCTCCCCACTATACCCACGCGGCCTGCCGGCCTATGATCGCACCCCAGGGCCGGGCGCTGTCTGCCGGGCATCAGCACAAGCGAGTGTTCATGCTGCCACTGTCTACCTCATTCACTTCGGTTACCCCGCGTCGCCTGCTGGTGGCCTGCGCGATGGCGCTGGCCCTGGCCGGTTGCGCGAGTGAAGCGCCATTGCCCAGCAAAGATGGCTTGGCGCAGCGCGTGGAAATCGGCTCGGTGCCGTTCTATCGCGGCAATGCCAACCAGAGTGCGCCCATGGCGTTGGCGGCATTGCTGTCGCAGCAGGGCGTACGCATCACGCCAGGTCTGCTCGAACAATCCCTGGGGCTGCCCAAAGGCGTGGATAAACTCCAGGACTCGATGCAGAACACCGCCCGTGAATACGGCATGGTGGTCTACCCGCTGGAGCCAAAGCTGGGCGCGCTGCTGACCCAGGTGGCCGCTGGTAATCCGGTGCTGTTGCGCTTCGAAGAGGGTTCAACCTTCTGGGGTGAGCCGCGCTATGCCTTGCTGATCGGCTACGACCGCTACAAAGAGCGAGTATTGCTGCGTTCGGGAATGAATCGACGCCTGTTGATGGACTTCGACGACTTCACATCGGCGTGGAAAAAGCAGGGGAGTTGGGCGGTGCTGGTGCAGCAGCCGGGCCAGTTGCCAGCCCAGGTTGACCGTCAGCGTTGGCTGAAGGCGGCCAATGACCTGGCCCAGGCGGGCCAGGAACAAGCGGCCCGGCAGGCCGTCAGCGCCTTGGGGCAGTGACGGCACCGGCCGGGCCTGGGCTTAGAATCCCAGACGGTCGCGCAGGCTGTAGTACCAGGCGCCGATGGCGCTGAACGGTACGCGCAGCATCTGGCCACCCGGGAACGGGTAGTGCGGCAGTTCGGCGAAGGCGTCGAAACGCTCGGCCTGACCACGCAGGGCCTCGGCCAGCACCTTGCCCGCCAGGTGGGTGTAGGTGACGCCGTGGCCACTGCAACCCTGGGAGTAGTAGATGTTGTCGCCCAGACGGCCGACCTGCGGCAGACGCGACAGGGTCAGCAGGAAGTTGCCGGTCCAGGCGTAGTCGATCTTCACGTCCTTGAGCTGTGGGAAAGCCTTGAGCATTTTCGGACGGATGATCGCTTCGATGTTCGCTGGATCACGGGCACCGTAGACGACGCCACCACCGAAGATCAGGCGCTTGTCGCCCGTTAGGCGGTAGTAGTCGAGCAGGTAGTTGCAGTCTTCGACGCAGTAGTCTTGCGGCAGCAGGCTGCGCGCCAGGTCGTCGCCCAGCGGCTCGGTGGTGATCACCTGGGTGCCGCACGGCATGGACTTGGCCGCCAGCTCCGGCACCAGGCCGCCCAGGTAGGCGTTACCGGCAACGATGACGAACTTGGCGCGCACTTTACCTTGTGGGGTGTGCACCACCGGGTTGGCGCCACGCTCGATGCGTACTGCCGGGGACTGCTCGTAGATCTTGCCGCCCAGTGACTCGACCGCAGCGGCTTCGCCCAGGGCCAGGTTCAGCGGGTGGATGTGGCCGCCGCTCATGTCGAGCATGCCGCCCAGGTACTGATCGCAGTCGACCACTTCACGAATGCGCTTCTGGTCCATCAGTTCCAGCTGGGTGTGGCCGTAGCGTTCCCACAGGCGCTTTTGCGACTCCAGGTGACCCATTTGCTTGGCGGTCAGGGCGGCGAATACACCGCCGTCCTTCAGGTCGCACTGGATGTTGTACTTGGCCACGCGCTCACGGATGATGCGCCCGCCTTCGAAGGCCATCTGGCCGAGCAACTGGGCCTGTTTAGGGCCGACGGTGCGCTCGATGACGTCGATGTCGCGGCTATAACTGTTGACGATCTGGCCACCGTTACGGCCCGATGCGCCGAAACCGACTTTGGCGGCTTCCAGCACGGTCACACTGAAGCCCGCTTCCAGCAGGAACAGGGCGCTGGACAGACCGGTGTAGCCGGCGCCGATCACGCAGACATCGGTCTGAACCTCTTCCTGCAGCGCCGGGCGCGGCGGTACCGGATTGGCCGATGCGGCGTAGTAGGACTGAGGGTAGGGGGTATTGGCCATGCTGCGAAACCTCTGTTTTATATTTTTTACGACTGTACCGATGCTATCAATAATAATAAACACCCGCTAGTCGTGTGTTGAAAATCCTTTACCCCCCGTTTTCACAAATACGTTTGATATTCAGTGGCTTAGGCTGAAAAAAAGAGTTGACACTGTCTGCCGATTCCGTAGAATGCCGCCACACAGCAGGCACATAGCTCAGTTGGTTAGAGCACCACCTTGACATGGTGGGGGTCGTTGGTTCGAGTCCAATTGTGCCTACCACATCAAATCCGCCCCTGCTGGCGGTGCCAAAAAGGCGATCCGAAAGGGTCGCCTTTTTTGTTTCTGCAGTTCCGTCCCGCCAGGGACCGGCCATCCGAAGAACAGCCCAAACAGACAGCAACGCTAGAATTAACTGGGGGATAACTTTCATGCGTACTGCTTGTAAGGAGTCCTACGATGAAGATTCTATCTTCCCTGGTGCTGGTGTTGGCCGCTGGGTGGATCTCAGGTTGTGCTACAGGGCCTGATCATCAGGTAGTCAGCGTTCCGCTGAATGCTACCCACTACAACGCCGGGCATATTGCCCATGCCACTCTGGTACCGATGGGTAACGAGACGGGGATTCGGATCGCTGTCAGCGGTGTGCCCGATTCAACGACACTTCCTGCTCGACTGTTTACCTATCTCTATGCGGGTGGTTGCGATGGTTTGAGTGGCAAGCCCGCTTTCTCGATGAATGAAATCGTCCGTTCAGATCTCCATGGGCCTGGCATGGAGCTCGTCAAGGTTGCGCCTTTGCCGCTCAACAGCCTGCGCTCGGGCAAGTATGCCCTGGTGGTGCGCGGTAGTGCGGCAGACGGTAATCACAATCTGTTCTGTGCCAATGTCATCTAGTGTTCTTGCATGACTTCGTGCCCGCTCGGTGCGCGGGCGCGAAGGAGCAGGCCGGGGTTTTCAGCGAAAGACTAAAGTTGCTGATTTTTTTATGAAATTTAGCTTTACGACAAGTGGTTATCTGCGTATTATGCGCCCCACAGCAGGCACATAGCTCAGTTGGTTAGAGCACCACCTTGACATGGTGGGGGTCGTTGGTTCGAGTCCAATTGTGCCTACCAAATCTCGACAGAAAGGGCGATCCGAAAGGATCGCCCTTTTTGCATTTGCAATTCTGCTTTCACCGAACCTTGAAGACACAAGCTGGCCTTGCCGGCGATAGGGCCCTCAAGGTCATCGATTGTAACCTTTGCCGTGCCTGGCAATGCTAAAATCCGCCGCTTGTATCCAGGAGATAGACGCGTGCGCAAAGTGGCGATGGTAATGGCAGTACTGGCTCTGGCCGGCTGCGAAAATGCAGTCGAAGGCGTGCACAAGCAAATTGCCGAGCAGTTGCCCAACCCCAAGACGGCCAAGTTCGGCAATGTGCGAATCGACAAGCAGGGCACTATCTGCGGTCAGGTACGCAGCAAAGATGACGCCGGCACCTTCCTGCCTTACCGCAGCTATGTAGCCTTCAAGCAGGGCGAGAGTTACGACATCGTCCTCGCCGACAAGGGCAGCAACCTGCGCATTCGCGAAGCCTGCGGTGGTGCCGAGCTGCAGCGCAGTGCCGAGGCAGCTGCGGATAAACCTGCCCCCGAGGGCTGGGATGTCGAAATCGTGCAAGGTGCGAACATGGGCGCGCTGAGCGACATGACTGCACGCCTGATCGAAAAGCAGATCCCGTCGTCGGTGGTGTACCGCGACGGTAAACCTGTGGTGCTGCTTGGTCCGTTCCCGAGCAAGGCCGAAGCTGAAGCCAGGCAGGCCGATGTGATGGCGCGCCTGGGCACTGACTCCATCGTCATCCAGCACGACGCGCCGCGCTAGCCAGCAGCTTTCCCGGCCCCGTACACTCACGGCTCTACGCAAGGAGAGCCGTGATGAAGGAAGCATCCCCCGCCATTACCCTGCAGCGCGCCGAACTGACCGTCTATACCGACAATGAACCGGCGCTGGCGCTTTACCGACGCCATGGCTTTGAAGTCGAAGGACAATTGCGTGACTATGCTATGCGAGATGGCAGGTTGACGGATGTCTACAGCATGGCGCGCCTCAACCGGCGCGAACCTTGAGCAGGAGGTCCTTATGTCTACGCTGGAGCGGGCCATTGCGGTGGCAGCCAGGGCACACGAGGGGCAGCGTGACAAAGGCGGCGCAGCCTATATCCTGCACCCGTTGCGGGTCATGCTGCAGGTCTCGACCGTCGAGCAGCGCATCGTCGCGGTACTGCACGATGTGCTCGAAGACTCACCCATGACCCTGGCGGACCTGGCCCGTGAGGGCTTTGCCCTGAAGATCCTGGCGGCGGTGCAGGCGCTGAGCCGCCGCGATGAGGAAAGCTACGAGGCATTTGTCATCCGCCTCGGCGGCGACCCGTTGGCGCGGGTGGTCAAGCTCGCCGACCTTGCCGACAACAGCGACCTCTCGCGCATCGCCATGCCCGGCCCTGAAGACATGGCGCGTCTGGCCCGTTACCAGCAAGCCAGCGCCTACCTGCAGGCGCTGGCGTGAGGGTCAGCCGCAGGCGCTGAGGTTCACCGGGCCGACAAATTCATTGCCGTGGCCCATCACACAGGCCACCCGCTGATTGCGCTGGCGCTCCCAGGGCTGCGGCGGGTAGGTCTTGTTCCAGGCTTCATACAGCTGGCGGTCCTGTTTCGACAGCTTGAGGCTGTACTGCTTGCTCATATAGAAGTAGGTGCGCGCGATCATCCCGCGGATCGAGGGGCGCGGCATGACCTTCTTGGCCTTGAAGTCGACCTGGGTCAGGCACGAGCCGTACTGCCCGCGCTGCTCGGGCAGCCAGCCGAAACTGAAGTTGCTGCGGTCACCGTTGACCTTCTTATACCACACGACCGTTTGATGACAAATGCAGGAAGGGCATGAAAGCTATCTTAAATTCAGTAAGTTGCGATGGCCCCCTCAGCCTGATTGCTCAGCGCTCAGCGTGTCAACATTGACATTTGAGGTGCAAAAGCCCATTTGTCGTCGGGAGAGTGGTAGGCAAATTGAGCAAGCAGAATTGGAGTTGTGACAAGGGGAGTTAGTCTGCTAGTGGGGGGGCATGATGCGAATGCTATCCCCTCGCCCGAATCCTTTTGCAATATCTGGACACAGTGGCCGGACTGAGCTCAAGATTTTCAGCGATACTCTTTTGATCCAAGCCCGTTTGTAGAAGGGCTGCAATCTTTTCTTCAGTCAGTCTCTGACGCGATTCATTTGATAGACCTTCTGCCGTCTGCGTTCGATCAACCTCTTTCTGAAATGCTTCGAGCAACCCGTTTTGGGTGAGGAGGGTGGTCTGCGTAAGAGCTCCCTCTAGCGTTTCCTGAACACCTTGTCCACTCCGGACTGATTCGCACAAAGCGATGATCACAAGTGGTTCAACCTGCAGAACAGCAGCAATGGCAACGAGTTTATCTAACGTAACGCTTGAGTTTCCGTTCTCAAGCCAGCTCGTGTAGTGACGACCCATAGCTTCAGAAAATTCATCCTGACTCATGCCCTTTGCTTTTCGCAGAGCTCGCAGCGTGACGCCGAAGGCGCGCCTCATTGACATCGTCCATCCCCAAAAGGAAGGGATAAAGCCATGTTGCTTTGATTTCATCGACCGCATATACTGGTCATGTGAAATTAATAGTGTTTAAGGATGCAAATTTTCGATCTTGCACGGTCAACGCTCGTCTCGATTTCGACTCCCTTAAAACATTAGACATAAATTGACACTGTGACCAAGGAGGTGAGGGTTTGAGAATTCACTTGCTGTCAGACCTCCGCCTTGAGTTCCAGGATTTCTTGCCTGCTATGCGTGATGCGGATGTAGTCGTTTTGGCAGGGACATCAATTTTTTAGCCAAGGTGTGGAGCGAGCGCACAAGGTCTCCAATTTTCGCGTGATTTAAGTTGTTGGAAACAACGAGTACTAAATTTGCAGAGACCAATATATAGACCGATGGATTGACGGCACACGCACACGCATACGTCGATTATCAGAAGTGCATTATCGGTATTCCACATGCATCCAATCCGTGAGGCTATTATTTAAGAGCACTTGATTTTCATATGATCTAGTGCTGATGGTTTCAGGCTCAACGGCGCCCAAATAGTCTGGTATCCAGGAGTATTTTGTGTTTAGAACAAGCGAGAGTCAGGTGCAGGGCAGATTCAGAATGCCTGATGAAAACCTTCTGCTATGGAAATCCGTTGATCTAACTCACAATCAATATTCCTTTCTTGTCGAAGGAATTGGGTTCTTCGATGGGGCTCTCGGGCCAAGCATGCGACTCGTCAGCGACGCAGAATCGATTCAAACCATATGCCGTTCGGGAGATTCCGAATTTGTTTCTGTTAACAAGGTGTATCTCATCTCCCCACCGTGGATGAACCGGCAAGACCACCATCTAATGGAACCTCTTTCAGAAATCAGATTGCAAGACTCTGACACTGAATCACCGATCTATGAATTCGTAACTGTGACGGGCCAAACTTATATAAGTGTTCGCGAACCTCCACCGACCTGAGGTCAGGTCACAGGAATGGTCGATAAACCACGCTTCACAGTTAACGAGCGGGTGCAGTCACTGCCCGGATCCTCGTTTTGTGAAGGCTTAGGCTTCTGGAGATGCGACATGCAAATCGATGAGGATGAACTTGAGCGACGTCGCAAAGCTGTTGCCGCAGAAATCGGCTGTCAGGCACTCGAGGGAGTGAGGTATTCCGCTGAACAAATGGTCGGACTGCAACGCTATGTCAATGGCGAGGTTAGCCTCGACGAACTCCGTGCGGAGCTAATTGAACGTCTGAAACTGGAAGATGTGGGAATCGCAGATGAAGACGAAATGCGTCGAGCCTGGGTGACGTTGAGTGATTCGAATCTCTCGACCGTAGCCGGCTAAAGCCGAATGAGCGAAGTCTCGATCTCTTTTTGATTTGCTGTCCCATTTGGACGTATCGGAGACACGATCAGCGTTCAACAGGAACCAACTGATCCGATGAAAATTTTGATCTACTCAGATCTGCACCTGGAGTTCGCGGACTTCCATCCTCCTGCGACGGAGTGCGATTTGGTCGTGCTGGCCGGCGACATCTCTGTGCGTAGTCGCGGGGTAGCTTGGGCAAACGAGACGTTCAATTGCCCAGTGATCTATGCCTGTGGCAACCATGAGTACTACAAAGGCCATCTCGATCGAACGCTGACCAAGATGCGCGCTGCGGCTGCAGAGAATGTGCACGTACTGGACAATCAAACTCTCATCATCAGCGGCACCAGGTTTTTGGTAGCAACGGCGTGGACAGATTTCACTGCGACTGGGGACTACAACGCGGCGATGAGAGTGAGCGCCGAGTGGATGAACGACTTCAAGCGCATCCGCATCGGTGAGGGGTATAGCAAGCTTCGTCCTGTCGATCTAATCGCACGAAACATCATTACTCGTGAATTCTTGGCGACTGAGCTAGCTAAGCAATTCGACGGCAAGACGGTGGTGGTTACTCATCACTGCCCGATTCAGGATGTCGCGGGTGATGGTCACGAAGGCCACTTGGGCGCGGCTTACTTCAATCAGTGGCACGACTTGGTGGCTCAAGCTGATATGTGGGTATTTGGCCACACCCACCATGCCGTCGACACTGTCGTCTCGGGCTGCCGAGTCCTTTCGAATCCGCGAGGATATCCGGGTGAGCGTACTGGGTTCGTGCCGAATCTAGTGGTCGAAGTCTGATGAGATGAGTCCAGTCGTTCAGTCTTCTGCGCATGCAACTTGGGTCGATGGCGTCGACGTACTCGACTGCAAAAATCAATACGAGCTAGGCGAATACAAGAGGTTTCAAATGGTCAAACGCAGTGTACCGCTCGCCACACACAAACCCGTTGATACACCTCCGTCCGCTATTCCCAAGAGCGTAAGCAAAGCGATGCAGGCGGAGTTAAATCTCGAGATTACTGGTTACTTATCTTCCGTCGAGTATGGCCCGGGAGAGCGCTTTTTGAGAGGTGTAGTTTTTGGTGACCGAGAGAAACGCTTCGATGATGGGGAGCCGATTCGAACGTCCGTCATCATGACCTCCCAAGAGATTCAAGGATATCTGGTGGTGCAAACACTAAATAGCCTTTACGTCGTGTGTGACTGGGCAGGTGATGGCGCTCGCGGGTGCTCAAAGGCACTGCACTGATACAAAAACAGTTCTCTAATCGTTGTGGAGTCTCGGCCAGATGCCAGAAGTAATTACAGTTGAGTTTCACGGTAAGGAGGTGAGCGACTTTCAACTGAGTCGTTTAGTGCAAGCAAGCTTTCTCAAATACACGGTGCCCGTCACGGCGTTCATCAGCGATGCGCTGATCGCCGAAGATACATGCTTGGGGATTTCTTTCGACCACTCTGAGCGTGACGATGGGTACCACAAAGCGGATGGTTCGATCCTCCGCACAGGTAAAATCCAGGAAGCGAGGAAGGAAGGCCGGTTCTGGCTGCTCGAAACCCAAGACGGCAATTACGTCATAGCTAGCTTCAAGCGAAAACTCGGCAGAGCTAGCTTTCTCAAGCTTCTCAAGTCCGCTGATCGTTTGCAATTGACGGTATGAAAGCTCCACCAGCCCCAAAAAAGCGATTGCGATAGCGCTCTTAGGGCCTCATTCGACGCTTCAAAGCGGTGAGGAGCATTACTGCTGCCTATCTCCTTTGATCTGCAGCTACTGGATGTGTTCAAAAGCCACGATTCGTGCAGTAGCCGTAATCGTTCAGCAATTTCTGCAGAAACTCACGCCGCCTTTGAACAATGCTCAAAATGAGATAATCCCGGTCGGTGTCTTTCGTCGATAGGTGTCCAGCATCTACTAAGCCATGGATGTAGCCTTCGGCTTTGCCCCTTGCTTCCAGCAATGCCTCGATAGATGTGCTTTTGTAGATGTCGTCAGCGATGAGGTGCCACCGCTTCAATTGACTCCGACCGAGCAAGTCGTCTGAAAATTTTGGTGCGTTGATCAATGCGTGAAAATCGTTAGGTACGCTGGCTGTGCTCAAGGTGGGCTCTCAGAACAGTGATGTCTCAGCCGAGGCTATCATGAGCACACTAAACAACCTGTTGCTGGCTGGCCTATTGCTCACCGATCGAACGCTAGACATCAAGCTAGGCGCTAGCTCCAAGGCGACAGACAGACTGTCTGCTGCTTAGTAAAATTATTGGTGTGACATAATTATTGCCGAGCCATAATTTCAAATAATTCCACAGATCCATGATCCGGCTCTCGACTGTTTCTAGGGATATCCGAGATACGATCAACATCCATGCATGCGCATCCAGGTGCGCGCCTGCGCTGCCGGTCAGAACCGAATGCGACAGGCGCTTGTTTCAGGCGGCCCGTTGCTCGCCCTTGAGCGCTTTCTTATGCGCCTCCATGGTCTTCCCTAAATCTTCCAGAATGTCCTTGCCCAGGAGTTTCTTTGCGGTAGGGAACAGCTCGCCTTCCTCTTCCTCGATGTGATGCTCAAGGAGTTCCTTCATGACCTTAACGCGCCCGGCGAACTCAATGGTGCCGGTTTCGGTATGAAGCAGATCAGGGAGTACCAATGAATCGACGGTACGGTGCTCCTCCTTGGCTTCGTAATACATCTTCGCTTCTTCCTTGCCGCCGGCTTGCTTGATCGCCGGGTAGAGGATGTCCTCTTCCAATGCCGTGTGAATCTGTAGCTCTTGCTCAATTCGGTGCAAGAGTTCAGCACGCCTTTTCACGGCACGCTCCGTCGTGGAGGACAGTTCTTCCAGTAGCTTCTTTACCAGCTTGTGGTCTTGAACCAACATATCAATAGCGTTCATGCAGACACCTCATCGTGGATGGCTAAGCTCGGAGTTGCTTGGGGTTGAGTCGCTCCGTAGCAATTGGGTTCAACGCCGACGATGATTGGTATTTTCAGGAGTTATTCCTCGGGTATCACCGAGATCTTCCCATTGCGTTCGATAATGGCAAATTTGATCTGCTCTATTTTTTCGATCCCTTGGCTGTCACGTGCCGACTCAAGTATGTCGTCTTCCGTCAGGCGTGCTCGACGCATCCGGTGGTGTAAAAAACGTCCATGCTCGACGACCAGCGTTGCATGGCCATCCAGTAATCGGGCCAAGGGCTTGGAGTTCAGCTTCGCAAGTGAAAGGCCTACATCCAGTACGATCAGAGTCGAGATTACCAACATCGCGTTAGTGAAGGAAAAGTCGTCGCCCAACAAAGCCTGCTGTGTCGCCTCACCGATGATCAGCAACAGCACGAAATCAAAAGTCGTAAGGTCGGCAAGCGAGCGCCTACCAGCCACGCGGAACAACAGCATCAACGCAAGGTACATGGCTGCTGCGCGGAGGATCGAATCCATTACTCGCTCCTAAGGGAATAGGAAGGTGGAGAAGTGGACAGCGGTGGATGGGCCTGCGCTAACCACGCCGTCGAGCGTGCCTACGTAGTCGCTGCGCAATGTCAGGTAGAGGGTGGCTATACCATCGTCGCTGGTGCCCAACTGCAGCAAGATAGCCTTGCCCTGGGAGAGCGATACCTGCGGTGCCGGTTGCATGGTTTCAATGCTTGCTTCACGCAGCAGCGAACCGTCTAGTTGCACCATGATGGACTCACGAGCGTTACCACGTACCCTGATGATAAGGCTGTCAGTAGTGCCGCTGCGGCTTAGACGCTGATATTCCACCTGCAGCCGGCCATCCTCACTCATGACCTGAGCATCGCTGAGGGGGCCATTGCCAAACAATCCGGCCAGACCAAGCAGCGCAATGATCACGAGCACATACCAACCTACTCGTTCAAAGCGCCAAACGCGTTGCTGCATTGCCATGTCTTCCTGGACGGGGTGACTCCTGGATTCCAGCTCATCGTCCGCCATAGCCATTCCCCTCAGGCGCGCGCTCTCGGAGCCAACGCTCGTGATAGTGAGTAAGCTGGGTCAGCCCATAGAGAGCACCTTCCTGCATAACCTCCGATCGTTCTCCGACAAAACGCTGAGTATGGGTAAACACTACGATAGGCTCGCCAGCAAATGCCCAGGCAAAGCACAGGGTGCCGGGCAGAATTCCAGATTCAGGGTTAGGCCCAGCTCCCCCAGTAGTTGCAATAACTACATTGGCATCACTGTCCTTCAAAGCTCCTACAGCCATTTCCCAGGCCACCGCCTCGCTGGTCAGGCCATAACGCTCGATTGTCTCTGGATTTACCCCTAGAAGGCGTTTCTTGGCAGAGGGGGAATACACGACATAGCCGCTTTCCAGCACCTCCCCGGTACCTGGGCAAGCCGCGAGCAATGCAACGATGCAACCCGCTGTGCATGACTCCGCAGTTGTGAGCACCAGTTGGTGGTCTTTGAGGTAGCCGAGCACTGCCATCACAGGATCGCACGCCATTTTGGAATCGACTCAATGGGGCTTTTGTGGTGGACGTAGTTTGCACGCAATTGGTTCACCGCATTTTGTCCGTCGCGGCTTTGCCACTGACCTGAACTTTATTGCCCGTCATGACATCACTGTATGGAGGAGCCGAGCGCGGCACCCATCCACTGGTTAACGGAACAGAGTTGGGTAGGAAAGATGATGAAAAAACACACTGAAGATCAGACTAAAACAGACACACCGACAAAGCCGAACGGTGAAGAAGAGCGTGACAATGATGCGCATCGACCGGATGGCTCGTCAGGGACTGCTCACGATTCGACCGCACAGAAGACGGCCCGGCAAGAGCGGCATAGGAAGTCCTGAGACCCGCAAGGAAGAAGAACGGGATTAAGTATTGGCCCCCTATCGGTGCAGGGCACTACAAAGGGGGCCGTAACGACAATACGATAAACTCAGCCTGCCAAAGCCCTGATTAACTGCTCGTTGAAGGCGGGAATATCATCAGGCTGACGGCTGGTGATCAGGTTGCCATCCACCACGACCTCTTCATCCACCCAGATGCCGCCGGCGTTGCGAATATCGTCCTGCAATGTCTTGTAGCTGGTCATCCGCTTGCCTTTAGCCAGCCCGCTCGACACTAACAGCCATCCGCCGTGGCAGATCACCGCCAGCGGCTTACCAGCCGAATCATGGCTTTGCACCAGCTTCTGCGCACCTGGAATCAGCCGAATCGCGTCGGAGTTTTGCACTCCGCCGGGCAGAACAAGGGCATCGTATAGATCGAGGTGGGCACTTTCGAAAGTTGCATCCACTGCAAATTCGTCGGCCGGTTTGTCATGATTCCAGCCGCGTACCGTGCCTTCCTTGTCACCCAGAATATCGACCACAGCGCCGCTCTTCTCCAACGCTTCACGAGGGCCAGTCAGCTCCACTTGTTCGAAGCCATCGGTGACCAGAAAGGCCACGCGCTTGCCATTCAGTTGTGCACTCATTGTTGATCTCCTTTGTCATTCGATCGGTGTCACTCCTTCTGGCCATGCTTAGCCTGGAGTTGCTTGGCTTGTTCAAGGTGATGCTCGAGTTTGGGTAGAGCGTTGCTGGCGAAGGCCTTTAGCTCAGCATTGTCGGATGAGCTGGCTTCCTTCTTGAAGAGCTCCACCGCCTTTTCATGGGCATCAACCTGGTTGTTGAGATACGACCGGTCAAAGGTCTCGTCTCGCCACTCCAGGATCACTTTCTTGGCCTTGTCGGTCATCGTCGCTTCATCCGGCACGGTGATGTCGAGCTTGCGCGCGATATCGCCGAGCTTCTGGTTCGCTTGGGTGTGATCGGTGACCATCTGCTGTGCGAATGCCTTGATTTCGGGGTTCTTGCTCTTTTCCTTGGCCAAGTTACCTGCCACAACTTCGGCGATGCCTGCCTCGGTAGCGGCATCGATGAAGTCGGATGAGGTCGCCGCCAGTACATGGGCCGAAGTCACGGCCAGCACCATGGCAAAACCGATTCGCTTGAGGAATGGATTGTTCATAGCTCGCTCCAGGAAAGGGGGGGGGCGCGACGTCAGTGTCGCTAAACAATGGAGCGTGCTTTTTGGCTAAAGGTTTAATTTTTTCAACAGCAGGCTTTGCCAATGGAACGATGAGGCCCAGGCACGTCTCAGAAATTCAAAGTTGCCATCGAGGATGGAAGCATGAACATCGACCGTCGCACTCCCGAACAGGGAACCCGCTACGCCCAATACGATGACGAACGTCATCGAAGGGAGGGCAGGCGTTGTGGAACTGCTGATTGATCTGATGCAATGGCCGGCCATGTTGCTTACGGTGGTGGCCGCCTGGTGCGCAGGCTCGCGTCAGGCCAGGCGACGCCGGGTCGGCTTCTGCTGTTTCATCAGCAGCAATGTGCTGTGGGTGATCTGGGGATGGCATACCCAGGCCTGGGCGCTGGTGGTGCTGCAATTCTGCCTGTGCGCCTTGAACCTGCGGGGGTGGCGAAAGAACACGCCGTCAGCGGACTGATAGCGAGGTGTGTTGAAGTAGCTCGTCGACAGCACCGCTTCAGGGGCAGCGCTGGGCAACGCTCTGGCTATGCAGTCATTTCTGGATCAATAAACGGATTTGCCATGATTAATGCGTAGCGTGAATTGGAATGCAGCTGGTTTGCCTGCAACGAACTGGAATGATACTTGCTTTGCCATGATGTTCACCCTAGATGCGGGAGCACGGTCATGTTTATCAGGGGTATCTGCTTGGTGGTTTTTGCGGTCGCATTCGTGGTTATCGTCGATCTCGTAGCCATTTATGTCTATTTCCGTGCAAAGCCATAAGGGTAAGGCGCCTAACAACGGACATTGATCTCTACCCCCAACTCTGGGGAATCTACTCGGCACCAAGATTTGATGATATTTGGGAGGATAAAGCCGCACTCGGTCGCCGTAGCAACGTGCGTAATAAGGGGAAGAGGAGGTGCAATCGTTCCGGTCGATCCAGCCTGTGGATGAGGATCGTTAGGTTAAAAAGGGCTGTTATCAGATCTTGCTCCAAATCAATCGAAGAGCAGAGCAATGGTGTGAGGAATAACCAAGCCCCGAAAGTAATGGTGAGGCGCTGCCCTAATTTATGGTGCGAAAAGGTTAGTCTTATGACAGGTATTTATTGCAATAATTTTATTGCTTGCCGTCCCTGTCTTTGTTTCGATGGGCCATAAAAATTCCAGCAATTAAGCACCAGACGGAGGCTGCGATCATAAGACTAAGGATGAGGAGCTCTAACGACATGGCACACCCACTATGAGTGGCAATAGTTAAGGTTCACTACTGATGTTTCACCGTTCCGCTTGGGCAGGTCTTGGTGGTGCGTAACTTAAGTGTGGCAGGACGCTCTGCACAAGATATCAATCATTTAGAATGATTCGCTATAAAAACACGCGACTGCTTTGTGCTGGTGGGGTTTATAAACATATCTGAACATTAAGATGGGGCGGTTCTTCACAATTAGATATAGTTTCGTGTTGCTTGGAGCAATAAGTCCAGTGTGTACGGTTTAGGAATGAACATTGCGTTCAGGGGCAGAGCCCCATCTGGAACGTTTCGGTTCCCCGACGTGACGACCACTGGCAAGCTGGGCCAACGTGACCAGATCTGCTTGGCTAACTCCCATCCATCCATAGTGCCAGGCATGCACACGTCGGTGATCACCAGAGCTATTGGAGATGAGCGATTGAGCACAGTCATAGCTTCATCTGCATTGGCACAATCGATGATGAGGACACCGAGCATCGAAAGAGCTTCAACAATGAGGTTGCGTAGCATCTCATCGTCTTCTACCACCAGCACCGTTGGGGACATGGCTGAAAAATCCAGTGAGCCTTCTTATGTTAGTGAGCTACAGCTGAGAGGCGTTTTACCCATCTGACGACTGGTCTCGTGGCGGCTCTGTACCATGCTTTGTCATTCTACTAGTCTGAGATTATTCACTCCCAAAGGTGCATAGTAGGATCGGCCATGCGACTGTCAGAATTCATCCTTGACCAGCTGGAGCCTATCCTGCAGGAGTGGGACGACTTCGCTAGTACTGTGGATACCCCATTGCCTCCGTTGGATTCCCGCGGCCTGCGAAATCATGCGGAGCAAATCTTGAGGCGTGTAGCGTCCGATATGCGCACCTCGCAACCCCCACCGCAACAAAATGACATGTCTCAGGGATACGGGTTAAGCGATGTCGAGACCCCCGCTCAGACCCATGGGGTAACACGCTTGGTGGCCGGATTCTCCTTAGATCAGATGGTGTCGGAGTACCGCGCGCTGCGGGCCAGCGTACTCGGTTTATGGTTGGCCCAGGAGAGCAAGGAGGGAGCTAATCAAGTTCAGGAAATGGTTCGTTTCAACGCAGCGATAGATCAAGCGTTGGCCGAGTCTATATCGTCTTATGGGCAAGCTGTAGATACGACCAGAAAAATGGTATTGGGTGTGTTGGGGCACGACTTGCGTTCGCCATTGAGTGCCGTGACGATGGGCGCTGATCTATTGCGCAAATCACAACATCTAGATGATCGTGAAAAGACGATCGCAACTCAAGTTGCTATTAGTGTCAGGCACGCTAATCACCTTGTAAATGACTTGCTCGATTTTGCGCGCTGTAACTTAGGAACAGGAATTCCGATCAGTCGAGTGGTCACAGAGTTGCACTACATTTGCCAAGCTACCGTAGATGAACTCCGCACCGGACATCCTCATGCACGAATTGTGTTCAACTCCACCGATAAGGTTGTTGGGTTGTTTGACCCAGAGCGTGTGGCTCAGATTTTTACCAATCTCATCAGTAATGCTGTGCGTCATGGAGATCCTCAGCAACCCATTCATGTCACTTTGAAAGTCGATGGGGCTTACGTTTTCTTCACTGTTTTAAATTTCGGTGAGCCGATTCCTTCAGATGCATTGCCTATTTTGTTTAGCCCGGAAGGCCGCTACTCAAGGTACTCCGACGACAAGAGAGGTGAGACTGTGGGCTTGGGCCTGGGCTTGTTTATAGCCGCTGAAATCGTGGCGGGGCATGGCGGGGAGATAGAGGTGGAGTCAACATTGGAGCAGGGTACGATTTTTCGCGTTTCATTACCCATCTCTACCATTCCCTATAGACCCGCGAGTTAATCATCCACCTGAAGCAGCGAATCGGCTAGCCATGGCGGGGCTAGTTGTTTCTGGTCAAAGGATGGGCTTACCTCCAGTCACAGCATAGCGCGAGCCAGAGATGTAACTAGCTTCGTCGGATCCCAGCAAAACATAGATCGGGGCGACTTCAACGGGTTGTCCTGGGCGGCCCATTGGGTAGCTCGAACCGAAGTTCCTGACGGCTTCATCAGGCATAGTGGCCGGAATCAGGGGCGTCCAGATTGGGCCTGGAGCCACACAATTGACCCGGATTCCTTTCTTCCCCAATAGCTGGGCCAAGCCAGCTGTGAAATTGGCAATTGCACCTTTTGTCGTGGCACAGGCCAATAGTTTCGGAGATGGATCATCGGAGTTGACCGAGCTGGTGTTGATGATCGAGCTGCCTTTGGGCATTGAGGGCAATGCCCGCTGGCAGATACGAAAGATGGCTGTGATATTCACGTCGAACGTCATCACCCACTCGGCATCGTCGATTTCGTCAAGCGACTCATGGGCCATCTGGAACGCTGCGTTATTCACCAGGATGTCGATGCGACCGAACTGCCCAACTGTCTTGTCTACGATATCGTAACAATGCTGCCTCTCAGCGAGGTCGCCGGGTAGAAGAAGGCATTGTCGACCAGATGCTTCGACCCAACGCGCGGTTTCTTGGGCATCTTCATGCTCATTCAAATAGGCTATAGCGACGTCCGCGCCTTCGCGCGCATAGGCAATGGCAACCGCACGTCCAATGCCACTGTCCGCACCTGTAATCAGCGCGATCTTGCCCTCCAGTCGACCGTGGCCGGTGTACGTTTTCTCACCGCAATCAGGGTAAGGGGTCATCTTTTCCTGAGAACCTGGAACGCTTTGAGGTTGAGAAGGGAAAGGGGGCGTTGGGTAGTTACGCATGATAAAGGCTCCTTCAATTGAGATCGCTGTTATCAGTTCGAACGCTCCAACAGGGGATTGTCGGAATTGGATCTCGATTTGCTCGACAGACGGTTGGTCGCGAGCTTGGCGAGGCCTTACTTCCCCGCCAAGCCCCTTCTTTTTGAATACCTAGCCGCGCGTGCGACGCGATTTGGCGTAAACAAAGCCTGCAATGAGCCCCACTATTGCTGCCCCTATCAAGAGTTGTGTCTTGTCCTTCTGGTTTCTCCAGCCACCGTCGATACAGCGCCGGCCACTCGGCGGTTCAAACAAATTGCCGGAGGAGATCCCTGCGCTGGGACTGCGATCTAAACCCCAGCGTGTCAGCCATCCCGAAAGTAGAGGCAGCCCAGGCACGAGGTAGCTGGCCAAGTGGGCAAGGCGCGCGCTAGCGCCAACAGTGGTTTGAGAGCGGGGCGATATTGCGCAATCCACCATCGCCTTCGCTACCAGCTCTGGATCGTAAATTGGCCCTGGCGGTTTGAGAGCATGGCCGGTGTAGTTGCCGCCGTCCCTGAAACCTGGGGTGTCCATTACTGCGGGATAGATATTGCAGACATGGATGTTGGGAAACTCCGTCAGCTCACCCCTGAGGGCATCAGTCAGGCCCCGCAAGCCGAACTTGCTCGCCGAGTAAGCAGCGGCATAAGGTTGAGCAACCCAACTACCTAGCGACAAGGTGTTAATCAGAATGCCGCTGCGCTGTGCCTTGAAGTGGGGGATCGCTACGTAAGCGCCACGCAAGTAGCCAATAAGGTCAGTCTGAATTACCTGCTCATGTGCCTCTAGTGGAGTGTCCTCAAAGCTGCCGACAGCACCGACGCCGGCGTTGTTTATCCAGATGTCTATCCGCCCGCGCCCAAATTCGGCTGCGTGCCCAGCCAACGCTTGCACTTGATCACTCTGGGTGACGTCGGTGGTGACGGCGATAGCATCTGTACCGCAATCGGTGCATTCATCCAGCACGTCAAACAATGCATCCTCATCCCGAGCAGCGAGCACTAAGCGAGCACCTTTGCAGGCAAAAGCATGAGCAGCGGCCCTGCCTATACCACTGGAGGCCCCCGTAATGACCACCACTTTGCCGCGCAACGGGCCTGTTATTGTAGGGGGGCTCGCAGTCGAGCTTTGCTCCTCATCGTTGAACAGGGGAAGGATGGTGGCGCTGGCGTCTAACCTCGAAAGTTGAAGCGATGTCCCGTCCACCAACTTCAACGTCAACCCTTCTATTGTGCCAGCCACCCGATCCGGAAAGACTGGCTCACCCTCGGCATCGAGATTGTCATAGATGAACCGGTTACCCTCGAACCAGCCAATAGCAGTCAAAAGCTCAGGGCCAAGGTAATACTTGCCGTCCTGAAAGAAACCCGGGAATTGATGTGCACGCTCGACATTCTCCACGCAGTAGCGTTCACCGGGTTTCATGCCTGTTTGTTCGATCATGATGTATACCCCTGTCTGGATTTGGTGGGAATGTTTCAGCCTTTGCTGTGCTCCTCAGATGTCGGCCCGGTGCCAGGCTTGATCCCTCGCGGGCCGGCGATGCCCCAGATGGCCAGGCCAACGAGCGGAAACACCACGATCAAGAGTGCCCAAAGCGCTTTGGATGTATCGGACTTGTCACTTCTGAACACGCTGATGATGGCCCAGAGGTCAACGAGTAGGAGAATTGCCGTTACGGCAATCCAGAAGTACGTAGCAAGATCGCTCATGACTTGTCTCCTTTACACGGAGTCCGCGCCACGGGTTCCAGAAGCAGCCCCTGGCACGAGAATGACCTTCCGACAGTTGTCCTGTTTCTGATCAAACATCTTGTAGCCTTGGGCGGCTTCCTCCAGGGCTAGGCGATGGGTAATGATCAGTTCAGGTTGCAGGCGCCCGGCCTCGATGTGTTCGAGTAGTTCGGGAAGGTATTTCTGCACATGGGTTTGCCCCATCTTGAAGGTCAGCCCCTTGTCGAACGCATCACCGAACATGAAGGCATGGATGAAGCCTGCATACACGCCGGGCACGCTGACCACGCCGCCGCGACGTACCGCAGCAATGCTTTGGCGTAGAGCTTTGCCGCTGCTGCCTTCAATCTTCAACGCGGTCATCACTGTTTCTGCGGTACTGCCCTTGGCTTCAAAACCGACGGCGTCGATTACAGCGTCGACCCCGCGCATACCCGGTGTTTGGCGGATGATGCTGTCGGCAGGATCATCATCCTGTTCGAAGTTGATTGGAATTACGCCATAGGCTTCGCGGGCGTAGGCCAGGCGGTAATCATTGTCATCGACCATGAAGATGGTCTGGGCGCCGAGCATTCGCGCACAGGCGGCGCTTAGTAGACCTACCGGGCCAGCTCCATACGGGTGAGTATCCGCACCGGCATGTTCAACCCAGACGAAGCTAAGTACGCCAACGGAATTCTTGTGGAGCTGCCATACCCAACTGATGACACGCGCTTGCTGACAAAGGCTGCACAGGAAGGCGTGGGGCGCGTTTTTCGCGAAGGCTTCCGTTACAGCAAGGCAGAAGTACTTCTACTCGACCTGAGTCAGCGCAATGAGATCACAGGCGATCTGTTTGCTGCAGCGCCGCCGGTTGGGAGCGAGAAGCTGATGGGTGTTTTAGATGCGGTTAACGGTCGTTGGGGTAGAGGAACAATACGTTTAGCCCGCGTTCCTGTCGATCCGGCTTGGCGCGAATGGCACTCTTTACGAATTGAAGCCGACGTCATGTACCTGAAAGCGGTGGCAGGTGATGACTACAAATGATGTGAAAATCTTCGATTGCACGCAGTACACCAAGCGTTAGAACTCTCCAATTTTTCCGGAGGCACCCGATTTTTGGGGCTGCTGTCAGCTCAAAATTTTTGCAGTCAAAGCCCTGGCCTGGATGTCCTAACTTTATACGTGCCTGATTTCAGCGCATAAAATTCGGAGTGTTTCCTGTGAAAGAGAATATTGGGTTTGCCTGCATTGACCTCGCACTGGAACGCAACAATCAGCTATTTGAGGACGCCCGAAAGCTAAGCAGCGCCGCTGCCGCTCTACTCGAAGAGCCTCATTTGGATTCAGAGACTTTTGGGCTTTACTTGCGGATGAAGCAGAAAGCAGACCAGAAAATGCTAAATGCGATCGAGCATCGGAGGTTGATCAACCGAGAAGAGTTGGATTTGACTGCACTCATTCCAAACCAATAGATCGGATTGTTGCTTCCTCAGGTGCTGCAGCATCGCCCGTTTGTTTTGGGGCATGCGGCGGGAGATACTGAGTCAGAGCTTCACCACACGGGTTGATGAGCTTTGGACTGTCTTCTGCAAAAGGAAGTGTGCGTCTTTAAGTTATTTTTCCAACCTGGATGGAGATCCCGAACAAAACTTTGTCATGAAACCATCATTCTTGAGGGATGAACCGTGTCTCAGAAGCTGCTGTGCACGGTGGTGAAGGCCATTTTGGATAGTGAAAGTGGTGGTCAAGCTCTACTGGACAAACGCGTTCAAATCGAAGGAGTTTAGGATGTTGGATATACGTGGTTTTGATCCACAGATGCCTTGGTGTGCCCACCGGGTTGCTGAGGGGTACAGCCAGAAGCTGGCTACCTTGGGGAGCTGGCTTTTTTTAGGGTGCGGAGCGTTGTTTCTCGTACCGCTTACTCAAAGTATGGCGCTGAGTCTAGCTATGCTGCTTGTGGCCATTGCTGCTTATCTGGGGCGTGAGTATAGAAAGTACGTGGAAGAATTCATCAAGCATACCTCGGTGCTCAAGCTCGCCAAGATCTTTGCTCCCACTTGGCGATATGTCTTGATGACAACCATCCTTCTAGGTGTTGGACTGGGGCAGAACGAATGGAGCTTTTTTGCCGAACAGAAGGACGTCTTCATTACTCTGTTCGTCTCAGGAGGAGCCTTTGATCTAATTAAAGGCTTCTTGGCCTCAAAATAGTTAACCCAGAGCGGATGGCATCCTGGATGTATCTGCGATCCATCCGCTGGTTGGTGCCCGCCACCCAGAAAACAGTGGCTGAACGGTGGGTGATGCCTTTCATGCTTGACGAGGCAGCGCAGCGCCTGACCGTAATGTCGATGACCGAAGGCGTTTTGGTTTTCGATTTTTTTACGGCGATCCAGAGAACTGCGGGCATCGTGAACTCTGTGGTTCAGCCATCATCACGCCAGTGGTAGTGAGTTTATCACTCCAGACTTGTATTCGTATCAGGGGCATACATGGCCTTACGCTCTTGATCCTGTTGTCTGCGGATGGATGGGTGATAGACATAGGCTCTTGGCCAGGGCTTAAGGATCGTGAAGATTAGCAAGGTACTTAGGGTTGGGGCCAGGCACAGGTAAAACGGCAATTCATTCCCACGGGCGAGCCAGAGGATCAGTGTCTCAGTCCCGGAGGCGTATCCAGCCCAGATATCTGCAATTATCAGCATCACCAAGCCAACAATCAGCGTCCCAGCTTGCTGCTGGTCTATCAGCTTGCGCAACCAACCCGCGTTCTTTTCCCTATAAATCGCCATCAAAAACTCATCGCCTGTCCGTAAGGCCTCAGTGTGCAAATAATGGAGCGATACCTCACCTCTTTCGGCGCTGCGCTCGCTGAATGCATTGATGAGAAAATTTGGCGCGAACTCGATGATGATTGCCCTCAGGAACCCAGAACACAGTGGGATGATGAGCGATACGGTGAGGCAGAATCCTGCTGCGACTATGAGTAGGGCGCCAATGGATTCCCAAATCTGCATGCTATCCGCAGTGACCGAAAGCAAATTTCTGTGAAGAAACCACGCTAGCACGGCATCGGCGTACAGTACGATGTAGATGAGCTGTATACCCCATGTGAATTCCCAGGCCTTTTCAATAAATCCGATGGAGAGGGCCTGAGCAGCATTGAGCTTGCCCTCGCCTTGAGTTTCTTCAGCCATTCCAATCCTCTTTTTGTAACGACAAATTTGTGGACAGCTTACTGGGAAGCGATTCATAAGTGACGCGTTCACCTTAACCTGCCAGCGAGTAAGGCTAGATACCTAGCTTCTGCTGTATTGCCGCAAATTTCCGAGTGCCCCCGGCTTACGATGGAAGATAAGGAAGCGTGTAAGGCATAGCTGAGTGATGGCGTTCACCCTGCAAAATCGTTTGCCGAGGTCAGCCTGACTCAGTAGAGAAAGGCCCGGATTTGATACGGGCCTTTTCGTTCCTGGCTCTCTTGAAGGTTCGCTTAAACTACGCATCGGTAATGCCGACATCGAAGATAAGTAGGACGTGCAAAACTTTGACCGGGCGCGGCAAATGGCCGAGCAGGCGTTTGGTGAAAAAGCCAAGGCGACTGTAAGGCTGTCGACGACCAGGCATCTTTTCGACGGTGTGACAGCAATCGACTTTGTGAAAGACCAGAAAACCTTAGGACGGGTGATCGAGGTGTTGACTCAGTTCGAGCATGGGAATGCTTGCTGGCTATGACAGAGGTTTGTGCTTGAGCTAATGATCATTCCTCAGCGGGTAGGGGAGCTGCGCCGATAATCTGCTGCAGCGCAGCTTTGCCCTTTATGCGAATTAAATAGCCTGCCGAGAAGAGACATACGGTGTGACGTCATTGTCGTCTATTGCTTGAAGCTGGAAGTACTGCCCATTGGCCTTCAGCGCATGGATGACGCGACATTCGGCGTAAGCGGTGCCATATGAAGTGCTCAGGCCTTGGATGTTGAGTACAAATTCTCCTGCGTAGCTTCGCTCGTACCTCAAGTCTTTCAAGGCTCCAGCCGCTTCACCATGTGCCTCGGCGATCTCGATCACCAACTCCCGTAAGGCCGCTTGATCGGTGTCGGCAATCTCAGCGGAAAACCTGACCTGGCGCTGGCGTTGAAAGCCACCGCCACCACTGGCTGAGCCTATTCGGTTAAATTTGATGTGGGCGAGCAGGATTACTTCCATGGTCTGAGCCTTCTATGTGGGTCTAACTTCTTGGTAGCAGGGGGCGGCGTAAACGAAACCAGATGCCCCCTGTGTTCTGGCTAATTCGCATTAAGCAATGACTCACCGATTGCGTTGTAGCGGTGCGATGAGAATGCTCCATAGTGTCTCGGCACCGCCTTCTTGGGAGAGTTTTGGGTCTTGCCGAGTGTGAAACGACATGCCGAAGGTCTTCAGGTATAGGGATTGGTCGTCCGTATCTACGGTGAGTGCCTCGTTGTACGAACCACCGCCAAACGAATCTCCATGGCTGTAATAGATCCCCGCGCCCAGCTGGCCACCGGTGAAAACGGTCGCCTTCGCAGCGTCGTGGCCGTCCTTGTAGATACTCGCAGAAAAGCGATTAGCATCTACGCGACGAAACACCCCTTCGTACCCCGGGTTACGAGCCTGGAGCTCCAGCAACGAGTTTTCGAAATAGCGTGCGATGTACTCGAAGCTGTCGAGCAGGAAGCGGTCTTTGTCCAGCTGGGTGAAGCTCTTAGCCATCCGAAGGTTACTCGACCTAGGGCCAGCCGGGGACATAGGGGCGGGCGCTAAACCGCTATTGAAAGCGGTGCGCTCAGATCGTGGTGCTGTGCTCGGTTGGCTATGGCTGCATCGTTCGGCGGCCTTCCGCACTTCCTTCGCGACCTGCAAGAATGCTTCGTCCCGATCAGGCCAAAGTGTCACTGGCTTCCCATCTTGGGGCGTGCCGAGCAGCTTGCCGAACGGTGCGTGGTGCCAATCGCACGGGCGAAGAATCACAGGAATAACGATCGCTTCCGCCGCTGTATGACGCTCCATAGCGCGGGCCATCTCGATGTTGTAACAGTAGTCGGAAGCGATGAAGTCGGGGCTCACCAGTAACAGAATGATTTCGTCGCTGTTGATGTGATCGTCAATAGCTGCATCGATCTCTTGGCCTGCGCCGATTCTTCGGTCGTGCCAAGTTTCAATGACCCCTTGGCGTTTGAGCATGGAAAGCTGTTTTTCCAGTTGGTCGCGCAGGGCTTCGTCTGCATGGCAGTAAGAGAAAAACACGTTCGGCAAAATGGTTACTCCCATTAAGGTAGGTGCTGTTCTGATCATATGATCTGCTCACTGCAGAAGTACAGGCCTAGGCTTGGCTCAAACGCTACGACCCACCTCATCCCAACTCGTCAGCCAAAGAGCATTGGGACAGGAGGAGGGCACGTTTAGTGATTTGGTCGAAGATCATTTGGGCTTCGTCGTAACGAATGATGTACTTCTCGTGTGGCGTTGGCCGCACGGACTGGCGGATCACGACCGACGTAAAGGTGAAGTAGGAAGGAAGACCTAGGTGTCGCTTAGGCATACGTTGTGACAGGCAGCTATGGGTCGATAGCGGTCAAGCGCGGCCAGCAGCTGTCGACCCATAGCAACGGTAAATTTTGCCCAGGGCGTCACAGAGTAGGTTTCTGGTTATTGCGTCTGTGGGATATGACCTAGATTTATGAGTAGGAATTAATTATTAATAACTTTATGGGTCGCGACACAGGAAATAGCCGGTTAGGGCCAAATATAATATGTTCTCACTGTCGATGCCCTTAAGGTGTTTCCTTTGAAGCCTAAGCTGCGATTAAGTAATTTGTACTCATGCCGTGATATCGGACTCATTGAGAGCTATTTGGTAACGCTTGATTGCTTCGGCAAAGGCTTGAGCAGCATCAGCATTAGATACCATGTACTCTTCTGTTACTCCAGTTTGTGATTTAAATGTAATGTTCCCGTAAATGCATATAGGTATTTGATAGTTCTCCTTAAAGCGGAGGTCTGGTGATCCATTTTTATTGGTCTTCGCCCATGTGTACCCAGCGATACTGGCATCACTTGGAACTCCATCCGTTTCTTGGAATCTTCGACGTTCGGCATGGATTTGCAACTCGCGTATATCGATCAGGGCGAACGCTTCATCGGCTCGCGGCATGACTGCCACACCCGGATACAGCAATATATCGTCGCCGTTAACATTTTCAAATCGCATTGCGCGCCCCGTAAATTTAATGAGATCAGTAGAGCTGAAGTCAAAAGTGACGGGGTGGCGATCAACAGATCGCGAGGCTAAAGTTCTTTCGGAAAATTGGTCTGTTGCCTTGTCTGCAGTAATATCCCAGATTTTAATACTTGTTTTTAATACATCGAATGCACGAACCACTGCAGCATAAGCTCGCTGAGAAGCATCACTACTCTCGAAAGTTATTGAGATTTTGGTGTTTTCTTCCCACGATGCAAGACGAGACACTTCGGCTTGCGTGAGGGGGAGATCAGTCTCAAGCTCGGCAATGCGGTGCTTATAAAACCAGCGAAAAAAACTTGATTTGCGTCGGACTAATTCGCTGTTTTGTTTTGCTTCTTCAGCAATAGCATCTTGTAAGTCAGCTTTTACCTCTGCTCTTTGTTCTCGTGCTTTAGCAATCAAGTCTCTCAATGGCACAAGTGATGAGCTGGTCAGGACTTCAACCGAAGCACTGGAGATTTCATTCATACCAGCTTGGGGTATATATGTCTTGGCGATGGGTGGAGTGTTGCTTTGGGGGAGCAGGGATTCAAGGTGAGGCTCTGTCGAAGAAGGATTCAGCTGATTGGCAGCAGAGCACCCATCATCGTATGACAAAGTCGGAGTTGTATAAGATAAGCCAGAACCGGGAAGCCCTACTGTTGCTCTAATTCCTTTTTGTCCAAAATTGACTGTGGCCCCGGAAACACCGATGCTTGCGCTTACTCCACGCTTACCAATGTTCAGACGAACACCTGGGAAAAGAGTAAATGTTTGTCTGAAGCGTAGAGGCATAAAGTAATCCCTATGTATAAATGCAGGGGCTAGTGCAAAGAATAAATACCAGTCGTGGTAGCAAAAAGCCAGTATTGGTGGATTGCAGCATGAATGTTGCTCATTGTCGAGATGAATAGGAGCTTTTGTTGGCGACGACCGTCTGCTTTTGGCCGTTTTCTGCCTGTCGCCAACGTCAGCTTTGGGTTGTGGATTCAACCGGTCGTTCATGAACGGCTGCTTTTGGCCGAGAGGCGCCGGCCCCTCATTCTTGTGCGTAGGGCACGCAATGCGGCCGCAGTTCGCACTGCGGATCGACATAGGGGAAAGCGCCGCCGATTTGGTGAACGAGTTCAACAAGACGTCAGCACTCAGCACCTGGGGCTGGGCGAGTCGCTACATTAGTGAGGTTTCACTGTGCCAGTACGGAATCAATAATAGATACGATTGCGTGAAGGAAAAGAGTGATTTGGTTTCTGGGTGATGCTCATGGACGCTTCGACCATGTCATCAGGTTGGTAAAGCTCCATCGTCCCGAGCCAGTGGTCTTCCTGGGTGATCTTGAATGTAGCTTGCCTCTAAACATGATCCTGCGCCCGATCCTGGAACTGACTGAGGTTTGGTACATCCATGGCAACCACGGTTCGGACAGGCCTGCGCGTGGTAACTCTTCTGTGAAAAAGCGATTCGATGCTGCGTGCAAGGTTTTGAACGAGAGCCAGCGAGAGGCAAGCGAGCACGGTAGGGGGCTGCTTGAGTGGCGCAATACAAAACGGCATCTTCATCATGCTGTGGCCCACTGGAAGGATCAGATGCAGCTTAAGTTGGGGCTTGATAACCCTAACTGAAATCGACGAACGAAAGCCCGCCTAGTGCGGGCTTCGTCGTTTCTGGGGCAGGCTAATTTACGATCAGGAGCGATTCATCCCAACCGCGAGCTTCAGGGCTTGAGCCCCATCATTGCACTGCTCAAGATCAGCACCGCCTCAAAGGCTGTTGGTTCATCAGGCCTGCATAGAGAATGCTTTTCCTAGGGGGATATGGATTAGGTGAGCCTCAACACTATTTTCGCAGGTAGTAGCACTCTCAATTTTGAATCAGCTCAGCCGAAACAGCGGTGAGCTGTCCGAGCCACTAAGGGAACCCATGAAGCGAGTCGAGCGGGATTTCATCACATTGTTTAATTGTCTGTGGTACCGGGATTTCCCGGTGTCTGAGGCGCATGCCGTAGCAAGACGTGCTGACTGGACAATCCATCTTGGATTGGTCGTAAGGCAGTGCGCCACGCTGCTTGGAGCGAGAGCCCTGTTTGAGCAAGGGGGGCGTACAGATGCGGTGATTCGCTACAGCGACACTGACACGCTTTCGTTTGTGGAGTGGGAGTGGAAGCGAGCCCACACCGATATCAATGAGTTCTCCAAGCTGCTTCAAAAGACCGATGGGGCCGTTTTCCAGACCTTCATTGGCTACAGCAGGGTTGCCGATCTAAAGATGACGACGGATCAGATCTGCGAGCACTGGCAGACTGCAAGCAAGCCGCTGATAGCATTCTTGATCACCTATGAGATGGTCGGCAAGAACCGGCGTTTCATGGAACTGCAGACCTACATGTTTGCCAAGGGCAGATACAAAAAAATCCGCTCTCAGCCTGCTTTGCCTTGGGAAGTAAATCGAGTGAAGGCAAATAACGAAACTGAGGAAGCCGCATGATCGGGCGGCGCGACTGATAAGGCGGTAGGGGGCATCGAAATCAAGTGACCCTAGACTCCTGCTGGTGCCTAAGATTCCCCTACCACTTCTCGTGGGCGTTGGTAGCGTTGAGAGGGCCTGCGTCCTCGTTTTTCCGGTTTGAGTAGAACCAAGCAGTTAAGTTGCTCGCAGTCGAGGGTGCAGTAGCCGATGCCATGAGAATGTCGCTGCTACGGACACGAAGTGGCCGCCTATGCCTCTACTCCAGGCTACCTACCAAAATCTTTTTAGACAGGCTATCAGCAGGTCGGTGCTCAGGCGGAAGGAAAAGCCGGTATCGAGTCGCGGGTTTCCCAGAGCCATGGAGCCCTTGCTGTGCAAGGATTTCAGCTGGATACAGACCAAAAGTCTGCAGATTTACTTGCGAATTTGGTACGTCCTCGGAGTGTCGAAAACCTGTCACTTCCAGGTGTGGCGAAGCCGCCAATGGATGAGTTCATCTGCCAGACGACGCATCTCTCGAGCGGCATGAGAGCGCGGTGCGAAATCCACGAATGCGCTGAAGTAGCCGTACTCCTGTCCCGGAGGGGGAGCGTCTTCCAGCATCTCGATGGCGATCCGGTACGCGCCGGTCAACTCAGTGTGCAGTGGAGGAAACTTCAGTGAGTCGACCAGCTCAAGCACCCGCTCACGGCGCCGACAGGTCGAGAATTTTGATTCGGTGATCTCCTGGTACTGCTCATCGCTCAGCTTCACGAAATCACCAACAAACTCTTCCAGTTCTGTACTGACGCCTCCCACATCACAGTTGGTCAGTAAGCCGAAATAGCTGGGAGTTGTCTCGCGACATTTGATGTTCTGCAGCGCTGTGACGAATTTTCCAGCGCTGCGTACAGCCATCGAACAGTTGGTGTCCACAACCACTGCAACTAGGTTTGCGAAACGCCGTACCAGTTCCAGATCAGCATTCACGTCAAACAGCACGTAATCGTGGCGTGCGATCAGTTTGCTTAGCTTTACGGTAGCTCGCTGCTTCCGCTCTAGAGCTGCGAGTTCGTCTGCATATACAAGCTGGTAGCTGGCTTGTTCTTTCGGCGGCAGGGCTGCCAGGTGATCACGGATTCGCTTGCGTCGCTGTTTTACTGCCGATGGGAAGGTGATGAGATCGCGCTCATCGTAGAACCCGACTCGACTTACACAGCTTCCAGGCGCCGGTAGCTCGCCGTCCTCGCATGCATAACGGTGGTTATAGTCGTTCGTCACGACTGCTACCCGGAAGCCCAGTTCAGCTATGGCCGCTGCGAGATTCACAGTGATGGATGACTTTCCAACGCCCCCCTTATAGCAGGCCACAGTGAGAGCAAGCCCACGAGGTTTCCCATCAATCTCGAAACCCAGTTTACGCATGTTGATCCCCGAACGAGCTAGGAAACTCCACAGCGCAGCGGGAGAGGGTATGCGTGAGGTGACGTTGCCGCTCTCGGTCTCCCAAGATCTCCAGGTTCGCTCAGCAACGTTGGCCCACATCGCGGCCAGATTGACACTGACATTGGCAGCCTGGCGGAGCTCTTTTGCGTGTTTTCGTAGCTGGTTGTCCATGGTCTTCCACCAAAATTGTCGGTATCTGAAGACTAACCAATTCCTAGATGGCAAAAAATTATGAGCAATGTGCTGGGTACTTCCACTATGAGCATTGAGCTGCGATCAGCCCATGCGTGAGGTCAGATGAACTCCAGTCAATTGCATGCCTTCGCCGCTCGGGGCGGCAGCGGCAGCGGCTGAGCACACCAAAAGCGTCAGCCGTTTTTCACGGATCGAAGAGATCACCATCCGGCATAATGGCTCACAAGCTTTGCCCATGTTTTCAATGAATGCTTATCTTGGCGAAGAATTTCAAGAGCCTCTACTGCAGAAATCTTAGTTGGACATCCGCCGATGAGAAAGACTTTGTCACGTTCCTGAAGGTAAAGATGCAGCAGGGTAAGAACCATAATCCTCTGAATTGGCTCCATGGATCTGTAGGACTTGCGCATAGCCTTCAATAGTTCTGGAATAGGCTTAGACTGTTCATAATCAAACCCCTGCGGTCGCATTGTGTAGTGTCGGCCTTCTGAACCATAGGGCCTGACTTGGATGAAGCAACTCTCTAAGCCATAATCGTTCACAATCTGCCAAGAGGTTTCGCCAAAAATTTCTCCACGCTGGGCTGCTGATGGGAAGATCGGTGGCTCTGCACCGCAAATAATAGCGAGCGCAGTACTTTCAATGGCGTCCATGCAAGAAATCTGAATAACCAAATCAACAAGTGAGTAATTAGGAATGCGACCTGCGGCGAAGATGGGGTCAATAGCCGCATAGGCAGCCACAGCCACGGGGGTGCGAGAATGATGGATGTAACCCGAGCTTGCCGTTTCCATATCGGTGAATGCCCAGATGCCTGTAGAGGTTTTGTAAACGCCTAGTTCATTAATAAGTGCAATTGCGTCATCCACGTATCGACTGTAGCTGCTCATAGATATATCCCGTATTACAAGACTTTTAAAAATGCCTTTAGGCGCACAGTTATGTAAACGTCCGCCTAACTAACCTTGCGTAAGTCAGGACGGTATCCCATTGCGCACTGCGTCAATGTCGTTATCCATCGGTGGCCAGCGTCCCGTTGACGTTGCCAACAACTGAGGTTGCCCCGCGATCACCGACCCATTTCGCCAGCTCTTCTACCGCAGCTCTGAGGGCGTCCTGGTTGTGACTGAGACGTTCAAGAATCTCAGCGGCGGTTCGAAGCTCTTTTATAGGATGTTCTCGAAAAGTGTGGATGAGGTCAGGCTACGGTACCTCAAAATTGCAGAGCGTTTGACGATCAATCAGTTCGCCGTAGCTGCGACTCAGACCACTGATTGATACGATCACGCCGCGATTCGTTCATCATGTCGGTGGCCGAGTTAAGCAGTTGGAGGATGTAGCATTGATCTTGGTCTTCCGGAAACCAGTCGGAGAACTCGACATTGCAGTGCTTCGACTTGCCGAACGCCCAGGCGAGAACCATATCTGCAGCGGCACGAAAATGATCAGCTATGTAGATCTCGTGATCGATCGTCCAGCCGCGTCGCTTGAGCTCCAGACTAGCGTCCCAGATGCCAAACTCACCAAAATAGACTGAGGTATCGGGGTAATGGATACCCGCGAGTGAAACCTTGAGCTGGCCAGCTTCCCTGTCCCAGTAGGAAAGGTGATGCCAGCCGCCTGTGGTCGCCTCCGGCCAAGGAAAATTGATAGCTGCTTTAGCTGTGATGTAATGCTCACGAGATACTCGGCGTAGGTCAACATCAAAGCGGGGCATGCTCAATTTCTCTTGGTGCTCTCGGAAAGGTACTTCCGCCCATGGTGGAGACCGCAAATCATCGTGTGACTGAATCTCGTTGTACATTCGAGATCTAGGCATGTCTCATCATCTCGAGGCCATTTGAGCTGCACGCTTTATTGTGACGGAGTAGTTACTTTTCTTAGGAACGACCAGGTTCGGTTCGATCCCCGCGCCGCGCGCCCAACATGCGAAAATCCGTCGTAACTCCACTATCGTCATAGGTGACTTAGAGTCACGATCTGAGGCAAAAAGGTAATCCTCCGATGATAGCTTCGAGGCTTGAATGTACTGATGAATGGAATTTGGCATAGCAAAGAGAGCCCTGCTCGTCGATGCCCTAAACGCCTGAATTTCGATCATCGGTTCACCGGCAGTGAATCTTTTGATTTGGTCGACTTTGCAGGGCAGAAACTCCAATGGCCGGAGGCCTGACATCAGGAAAATTAACAACGCATGATCTCTCATGCTTCCCGAAGCGGCGACAAAACCAGCAATGCGGCGAAGTTGATCTGAGCTTGGCTGAGGGACTGTAGACGCGAGATATGGTGTTACCAGATTGTGAACTCTAGTTTCTGGATTTGTTGAACCTTCATTGATCGTGTGCGGCTTGGGCAGTTTCTGAGAGTTGAGCGCCGTGAGAGAAAAGAGAGGTAGCGTTGCCACGAGCCGCTCCAGCTGCGCATAGTCGGAAGCTGGCCACTCTTCTGGCTCCAAGACGGCTTTTAAAGCTGACAAAATTCCAAGTCTGACCTCTGCCTCTACCGGGGATGGTTCACCTGCATGCGATAGTTTGGACGCTTGGAGAAGATCGTGGTAGTCGCGGTATCCCAACCCCCTGGAAACCACCTCTCGGAGATGCGAAAGTGAAACCGGATTTGGGCCGCACCATTTTTTATGTAGGATCTTTGCAAGCCTCTTAACGCCGCGGTTAGGGACGAGATCATCTGGATACACAGGAACGCGCATGGCATATCTCCAATAGCGTCAGGGTGTCGGCTGCCCGCTGACTATTGTCGAAGTGCGTGCAGGGAGGTGGTGCTACCTGTGGGCTTTGCCTTTGCGAGCCGACCGCGCGATGCAGGTTACATCGCAGCTGTTTCTTAGGTGTCTTTCTTCGTATCACCTAGGAGTAGGTAATACTTCGCCGTCTGATATGTAGTGTGGCCCATCATGCTGTTTATTGATTGCATTATGGTATGGCAAATCGGTTTGAATACTGAGTGGATCATACCTTGATGTGGTAGATAAGGCACGAAATAATCTTCTTCAAATATTTCATTTGAGCACATACTGATAGTTGGCAACTCATACCGCACAAACCCAAGTACATTAGACTTAAGGATGTCTCTGGCAACCGACCAAAACGGATAATCAGAACGACCTGAATAAACCTCGTCCTCGCTCGCAAAAGTTGCTGATAGTCGCCCATTACGATCCATGCTTATGACCGAGCTCCATAAATTTTCAAGGGATCGGACTGTGTTGCTGGCTACATCGCTGCACAAAAAAAGATAGAGCGCGTCTTTGTGTGCGGCGATTAGCTTAACCGCAGACATGGCGCCATGAATGTGTGCTCGCTCCAAGGTTTCGATAACTAAACTGTCGTCCAGAGGCTGACTGCACATTACCGCGAAACGCTGCCTGGCTGCCTGAGGCATCAGCTCGAGATTCGAACTTTTCCATTGCAGGCAGCTAAATACTAATTGATGAAAGCCATCTTTAGTTTCCTCGAGATTACGTTCTTGACGCAGTATGAGTGAAGAGGTCATTTCGGCTTCCCTCCTGAGTGGTAACGGATAATAAAGACAATAGGAAGGGCTTGGTCAAGAGTGACCGTGAAATGGCAGATGCTTTTCCGACGAAATATCAGTATGTTAAATCTATACCCATTGACCTTCGCACGTGGTCGCCGAAATATCATTCACCGATAAAGAATTTTGCAGGCCACTAGGAGTTGGCTGCTTAGAGGAGGCTTAAAAATAGTAAGTAATTCGGTGGAAGTGTTATAGGACTATTAGTTTCTAATATTGTTCAATGAGCTCATCATCTGTCGCAGTTGTATTGTAAGTCGTGAGTTTCTGTCTTGGAGTTCAGCTTTTTCAGCTTTTAAGTTATCAATCTGTGCTATTAGATTCTTGTGGCTGTCAATAATTTGGCTCTCGATTGATCTGGTAAGCGCTTCGGCGAGCCTTAAATTGGTAAGGCGTTCAATTTCTGCTGCTTGAATTATATTTTTCTTATGGAGTTCGGCTTTGGTGAGTTTCTTGCCGTACGTATACTTGGTTGCTGAAATAATATTCCATAGCTCATCAAGTTCAAGGTTTTTTTCAATGATAAGGTTGTTGATCTCTGGCTGCCGCCTTATGCTCAAGAGGCTCGGATCAACCCCGCTATCTATAGCGACTCTGCGCGCTATAATTCTACGTTCTTTAATGGTTAGTTCGTTTTTTGATTCAATTGCTCCCTTAATTTTTTCAAATTCTTTGCATACGTTTTGAAATAATTTTCGCTTAGTTTCGGAGTTGACCCACATGGGCTCCTTGGAAGGATCCGAAGAAATAGCGTATTCGTCGAGACTAAATTTCATGCTGGCACCCGTTCGTCTAAGCGGCGCTCGATTCTCTTGACAACCTCGAAGCTCATGTCGCGCAATACCGTTAAAGGGTGATTTTCAGCAATAAATGTATGCGATATTTTTATCCTCTCCAGTTCCATCCTTTGTAAGGTATTGTTCATGCTGTGAGGACATCCTGCGCATACCTCCGGCCCGCTTCGTTGATCGACGTTAGGCGTACCTGTTTCCCGATCATGACACTTTGCGATGTGCTGTTCATTCGCTCGAAGCGCACAATAACCCCATTCAAATGCGGTAAATCTCACAAATTGATCTGCCAATTCTTGGAGTTCAAATTCGAATTCATCTGCAGAAAGTACCGATATTCTAGACATTTCAATCTCAATCCGTTTCGCCGCAGGCCCATAGAAACGGTCTTCAATTTTTCCCAATGCGACTCGCCCCATTACTTCCTTGAGGTAATCCCGCTCCATGCTGATCTGAACAGATTCGCTCAACTTATTTCGTGTATATCGTCGCGTGTGATAAGAACCATATGAATGACGAAAATGCTCGCGAATTTTCTCTAAAACATTTCCATCAAACCTTCTAAGCGCAAACTCGGCGAATGTATGGCGGGCTTGGTGAGGGGAGACCTCACTATGTATTTCGCCCGCTTCGGGGTATTTTTGTACCACATAATTTTGGTAAAATTCCTTGAACCATTTTCGAAGTGTTGGCAGGCTATACCCAGAGTCCTTTAACCACTCCTGCGCACTAAGCTTTCCCCAGCCTCGTGCGAGAACAAAAGCCCCAGCTCTATATCCACTGTGTATTAGAGGTAGATTGAGCTTTAGAGAGTCCACGGCGGAAATATTTTTCATTAAAGTAGCCGCTTCAGCGGCCAGGCCATGGAGAGAGCGAGGATGAGAGAATCCTGCTTCTGTTTTGTTGTTCTCGGAGTTAAACCACCAAGATCCGTCAGGCTCTTGGGTGTAGTCATGAATCTTCATTCCATGGATTTCAACTAGGCGGAAACCGCTCAGTAGTGCAATGACTGCCAGGGTCGCTTTGGACAGCTCTTGGCAAAAGTCTCCTAGCTTCCCAACATGACTCCAGGGTAATCGATCAAAATGGGAAGATGTTGAAGCATCAATTGCCTCGCCTAGTTCCCTTGCTGATTCTGCCCAGTCCCTTTCAAAACGTGTCAAAATATAATCTGGTGATTGCATCCTTCGATATAGTTCAAGCCTATCTTGGTTAGAAAACCACATTTGTATATTGGTTTTTCGCTTGCGCCACTGTTCGAAAAATATAACAGCAATTTTAGCTTCGTCTGACTCTATCAATGTGATAGCTTCGGCGAGCATTAGCGATGCGCAGGTTAACGGTATAGAGCCATAGCTGCCCCCTTTTTGCCAAATGGCATACTCTATGCCCAAGGGGTCGAGAAGAGGCTTCATGGTGCTTTTTCTAAAAGCCTCATTAATTCGAAGAGTAATGCCGTCAACAAGTTTTCCCGAATGTAAGTAAAAACCCATTCGGTCAAAGATGGTGCTAAGCATCTTCATAGTTGAAAATCCTAGTATTTCACGACCATCTTGGTTGTCATGTTTTTTAATTAAAAAGTATCGAAACAGCTGTTGCAATTCTAATCTTGTAAGTGATTGAAGTGTCCTCTCAGGAAATACTCTTTCCCAGTATTCACATATGTCGCGAAGGTAGGCAATCTCTTGGCGTGCACTAGATAGGCTGCTGACAGTAATCCTGTTTTTATCGTCTGCGTACCCCCTCGATATTTCACCTTCCAAAAAATACATTTGTGCATATACCTTCTTTGCCAAAGAACAATTCCACACGAAACTTACTGTGTAAAAATTACCTGTTAACGGATCCTGAATCTGAAAGTGATCGTCTCCATATTGATTTTGTATGGCTTCGTTCTGTGCGTTCAAGGTAAATAAGGCAGTAGAGTTTCTAGGCATAGGGTCACCTAATGATCGGCTTGGGGAATTTATGGGTTTTTAGAATTTTGCGTCCTTGTAAGACAGTTTTGTGGTCAAATTTTTCAAGCACGTTTTCGATGTGTGCTGCTTGCATAGCGATAGCAAGAGCTTTCGAATCATCCTCGGTAGAAAGAATGCTTAGTTGGCTAATGCACTCGTCAAGATAACTGGTCATCAGAGCTGCCGTGATTGGGTTGATGATAATGAATGTCTGATTGTTTTTTTTCAATTGCCCAAATGGTGATATGGAAAAACCAAGCTGTTGAGCAGAAAGAAGTAGGGCGTTAAACTCATCAAGCTCACCAGAGTCTCCGCTTTCCTTGCTCCAGCCAAGCATTGTTTTTAACTCGGAAACACTTATTAAATTATCTTTACTTACAGCTGCTTGGACTTTCCTTGCGTCCTCAACCATCAGATGACCCACGCTACTAGCGAACAACGCACGCTTGTCCAAGCGATATTTAGTCTCGCTTGCATTAATATAGGCAGCCTGCTTCACACCTGGGGAATGAGCGGTTGCATCCGCGCCTACTATTGCTTGTGAATATTTTTCAAACGCTTCGTTCGCTGGGTCGTTTCCGTCAGTATCTAAAATTGCCCTCGACTGGGCTATTGCCGTCACTGTGATCGTCTGTCGCTCGACTGGAGTAGGGCTCGTCCCACCTTGGGCTGCTAGTTCTCGCCGAATTTGTTTATTGTTCCATATTGGGCGATTGTTAGTAGCAACTCGACGGATAATTTCGGCAAATATTTCAATTTCGTTGTCTGCTTCCAATAGCGATCTATAGCTCGATGTTTGTTGGCAGGCAGCCATAATTAAAGGTCGGAATACGATACTTTCCGTACATTGAATGTTTGACGTAACTGGAGCATTAACAAGGGTGTTTCCCGAGAGAGGGAATAGGGTTAAGAAGCTTTTTTTAAGCTCATCAAATTCGCAATAAGCTCTATATTGTATGGAGCTTTTAGGGTGCATGGGTACTTCGCGGATTGGTTGCTTGCTACGTCCCTTGATAAAAATTGGGGAAGCAGAAATTGGAGTGATTCGAAGGTCGCCATGCTGCATCTTATTGATACCGCTCAATTGAATTCTGTCTGTGGCAAGTAGCCAAGAAAAAGCAATTTCTTCGCTTGGGGTGTGCTTGACTAAAAATAAGTAATCAATATTGTGAAAATGTAGTTTTTTGTGCGTATTTCCTGGTTTGATGTCCAAGAAATTCAACTCGGTTAAGCCAGCTTGAATTAAATGATTAGTATCTGGGATTTCCGTTGGAGTTGTGTCGTTGAATTGAGAGTTTCTAAAGCCATACTGATTGTGTAGAAGTCTTTCTTTCAGTTGTAAGTTTTCACTCTTAAGGATCGCCTCCGCTAGTGGTTTATATAGACCGCTGCGGTTTGATTTTTTGGAACTATATCTGAGCTTCTCTACGTCACCGTTGCACTCAGAAATGATCTTATCTAATGTTTTCTTTACCTCGGGATGGTTCAAGAGTTGAGTTCTATGGTCGTTCATTTGCTTGAGAAATTGGCAGCAGAAACGAATAGTAGACCTTACTATTTGTAGTTCATCTTTTATATTCTGGTTAGTGATTTGTCCAAGGCTTTTAGTCCTTCCAGACCTATTAGGTACTGACGGGATAAATGCTTTCGCTTCTTTGATTCTAGTTAGGGTTTCTAATTGGCGGAGTTCGCCAGCATGCTCTTCTAAATACCATTCTAAAGTCGTGCGATAAAAAGACATTTCTCCGCAAATTGAGTTTTGTTTTAGTTTTCTATCTGTGCGTAAATACCTTGCGAAATCTTGCAGAAAAGCAGGAGGCAAAGCGGCGGTGTTTGGGTATTCGGCTATTGCCCATTTCATAAGGTTGTTAAATTTAAGATGCTTGGCGTACGCATCGTGCAGAGAGTTTTCTTTGAATCTACTACTGTTAAAATATTTAATAAAGCATTGAGCTAACGGGCACGATTGGAGCGGTGTTGGGATTTCAATGCGACGATATTCCATAGGACGGTTCATGCCTGATTTCATCGCTACTACGGCGAATTTCTCAGATGGCTCTAAGTTAGTTATCTCGTTGGGGGCTAGTGAGGCCAGGGTTGCCTTGGCCTTCGTGGGATGGTCAATATACTCATTCATCGAGTTCATCATTCAATGCTCGCCTTATTTTTTCACGACGATGAAGCTTTCCGTCGAAGACTACATATGCTTTCGTCGTTTCTTCATCTTCATGCCCCATTTGTTCGGGGACATATTGCCATGGGTCAAATCCATGTTTGTAGCAAAAATCAACTAGATTGGTGGCGTATGTATGCCGTAAAGAATGGAATGTCAATTTTACAAATGAGGCTTTGTTGACAAAGTGCATGTATGAATCTTTGTTGTGAAGTTCTGAGATTACATCGTCGATTTTTGCGCTGGCGAAAATTTTGGCCATCCGGAATACGTAAGTGGCATGTTCGGGTGACAATGATTCCCCATTGCTTTTGCAAATTAGAGGGCCGTCAGATATTTTGGCTCTACTCCCTTTTAGGAATTTCTTAATCTGCAGAAATGCTCTGGGTGGTACATCGATACTTCTAAGTTTTTCACCTTTCCCAATGATGGGGATGTTAATTGAGATGTTCTCGCAATTATCCGCGATGGAAATGAGTCTTCTTAGGTCTGCTGTCAAAAGGTTTCGCGGGTCTGTAACCTCGCTTGTTCGTAAGCCGCAATAATATCCTATATGTAAAACTAGCTCGTCGCGCTCTTTTTCGAATGGAGATTGAGCCGCTACGTTGCTCAGTAATGACTTGAATATATCAATTGCGATATAATTGTTGTATAAGTCGAAGTTTACTTTTTTGTGGCTTTCGCCTTGTGATTTAAGATTGTTCGAGGCGTACGTGTAGGAAAAATTCGGAGGGGCATCCAAAAAACCTAATTCCCAAGAATGTTGGTAAAACATCTTGATTGTTGTTTTATGCCGCAATATCGATTTTTCTTCCAGCGCTCTAGCTTTTAGCAGGTGGCCGTAGAGGTAACCTGAAATGTCCCGGTCGGTGAGTTCTCTCCAATCCTGGCCATGATCTGAAAGAGCTTGGAAAAAGCCTTTCAAGTCATCAGCGGCAGCTTTAATGCTGTTTTTTAGTAGGCCACGCTGCGCTAGGGAAATGAGAAATACGGTGGGTGCTGAAACGATGCTGTCTTCGAGGAGTGGCCCATTCTTGAGAATGACATATGTGTTGATGCTCCCACCTGACCAACTGATGCCCTCTACGTAATGGATTCGCACTTGTTCACCCTCGACTTTCCGAAACGCGGGAGTTCCCCTGTCTCTCTTTGCCGTCGCTAAAATACTTACGCTGGGCGCTTCTTTTTCACGAGAGAGGTTCTCTTTAGGGTGTTTGTGTCTCCAGCACAAATTTGTTGCATAAGGCTAAAGTAGGGCGTTTGATTTGCTTAAGCGCTGACTTGCCGCCTCGGACGTATGCCCGATCAAGGGTTTCGCTGATGCAGGTATTAGTCCAGGGGTGAGTACACATTACCGTGCTGCGCTGCATGGTTACCTGTGGCATCAGTTCAGGGCTCAAATTTTTCCCCTGCAAGCACCTAAAGACCATTTGATGGAATGCATCCACAGTTTTTGCAGGGTCGCGTTCTTGATGCGGCAAGGGTGAAAAGGTCATATCGGCTTCTCTCGTGTGTGGTAATAGTTGAAGACGACAGGAGAGACTTGGTCAAGGTGAAAGGGAGAGGGGAAGGGTTTTTCCGACGAAATATCAGTATGTTAAAAGTATACCCATTGGCCGACTGCAGAAGGGCATTTCGCCAGTGACAGTCGCAATGTCTGACTACCCTAATACAGCAACTGATCTTGGGTGCAACTACTCACGCATAGCCCTATGAGCCTATTTGTCAGCTGTTCTCTATAACACAGATCAGCTTTCTTGTAGGGCTTTTCAATTATCGATTCAATGCGACCCTGAACTCCCAGCATCTAATGTTTAAAGCGTATGCTGGATTCATGTTGGATAATATAGACCGCACACACTAAAGCGGTAGCGGAATGACCAACATGTCTTTGGAAAGCCGAATATGATCAGGTTGTCATAAGCAGTCAACTCGTAACGAATTCAGTTACTTGTAAGCCATTTGGTTAGTAGTATGTTTTAGTCGTGAGGCTTCTCCAGTCTTGGCTGTGATTGGAAAGAGTTTGAAGGGCGTTGAAATTAACGGCCGCAGCTCTTATAGATTGTTCATGTGGCTGCGCTTCCGAGGGATATAAGAAAAAGGTGGATTTGAAATAATGCTCATTTTCTAGGAGTGGCCAATTCTTGATGATGGCGAACGTGGAGATGGTTCCCCCTGACTAACTTTGGCCCCTACCTTTCTAATCGACGCCTGTTCACTCCTAACTCTCCTGCGCGCCTATTCTTGTGGTTTCGAGGCTCTGTAGCGGTGTATGTCAACATTTCGTTAGGATTGGTGCTCTCCCGTATAAACCTCGCCAATGCTCGGCACCAGGTTGTGCAGGTCGGCTTCGGCGCGCTGGTAAACCTTGTCGTTGCGTGTGCAGTTCTGGCGTCCGCCGCTTTGCCAGCACTGACGCTGATGACCGATCTGCCAGGCCGGGACGATATGCTCCCACTCAATACGCGAAGCACGGTTGGCGTTCTTGCGCGGGATATAACCGCACCCGGCAAGGTCGACCTTGTTGCCGTTGTACTTGCAGCCACAGTAGAACTCGGTGGACTGCGGTGCATACAGGCGCCAGGCGACCTTCTTGGCTTCATTGAAGGTGCGCGGTGCATCGGCGTGGGCGTTGGTGATACTGAACAGCAGGCAAGCGACTGCAAAAAACCAGACTCTCATGCGGCTTCAATCTTCCTTTGGTACTACCCAGAAAATCTGCACACCACCGTCATCGCGGTAAGCGAGGGTGACGTTGTCGTTCTCGGCGATTTCCTCAAGCAAGGTCGCCCAGTCGTCCGGGGACTCATGCTCCAGGCGGAAGATCAATGCGGCCCGGGCCTTTTGCGCGGTCGGTGAATTGATGATTTTCTGGATGCGGATGCCCAGTTGCTCGTAACTGCTGGCAGGGGCGGAAGTGGTGGCCACGAAACGTTCCTTATTTAGCTGTATGCGCATACAGTATTTTACTGTAGGCAATTTCGCAACAGCTCGTCGCTGAAAGAGCGCATGTGACCGCAAACCGCGCAGTTTGCTGCGGTCTGTTCAAAGTATTTTTGCTGAGGGTAGGAGAGGGGCGCTTGCCCGTCCTACAAGACGGGCAAGCGTGGGGGAGGACTGGACTCAGTATTCCCAGAAGATCCGCTGCAGCTCTTTGCTGTCCTGGGTCTTGGTCAGGGCGACCATGGCCAGGATCCGCGCTTTTTGCGGGTTCAGGTCGTGCGCCACGACCCAGTCGTTCTTGTCGTCAGGCTGCTCGGCGTTGCGCAGCACGAAGCCGCCGGCGTTGACGTGGGAAGAACGAATGATCTGTACGCCTTCCTTGCGCAGTTCCTGCAGGGCCGGCACCACGCGCGACGACACCGAACCGTTGCCGGTACCGGCGTGGATGATCGCCTTGGCGCCACCCTGGGCCAGGGCCTTGTAAGCGGTGTCGGTCACGTTGCCGTAACCATAGGCGATGTCGACCTGGGGCAGGCTGCTGATGTTCTTGATGTCGAATTCCGAATCCATGGTGTGGCGCTTGGCAGGCAGGCGGAACCAGTAGGATTTGCCTTCGACCACCATGCCCAGCGGGCCCCATGCGCTCTTGAAGGCTTCGGTCTTGATGTTGACGGTTTTGCTGACGTCACGACCCGACTGGATCTCGTCGTTCATGGTTACCAGCACGCCTTTGCCGCGCGATTCCTTGTTGCTGGCAACGGCGACGGCGTTGTACAGGTTGAGCATGCCGTCGGCGGACATCGCGGTGCCCGGACGCATGGAGCCAACGACGACGATCGGCTTGTCGGTCTTCTCGACCAGGTTGAGGAAGTAGGCAGTCTCTTCCAGGGTATCGGTACCGTGGGTGATGACGATGCCGTCGACGTCCTTGCTGTCGGCCAGTTCAGCTACACGCTTGCCCAGTTGCAGCAGGTTGTCGTTGCTGATGCTTTCGGAGGCGATCTGCATCACCTGTTCGCCGCGCACATTGGCAAGGTTTGCCAGTTCCGGAACGCCGGCGATCAGCTTGTCCACACCCAGCTTGGCGGCCTGGTAGGTCGCGCTGTTAGCGGCGCTGGCGCCGGCGCCTGCGATGGTGCCACCGGTGGCGAGGATCACCACGTTGGCCAGTTTCTGTTGGTTCTCGACTTCCTTGGCGTTGACGCCTGCGGGCAGTAACAGCAGCAGGGCCAAAGCGCCCGGAACGAAGGAATTAAGCGCAGCTTTCATCGTTGATCTCTCTTATGAATGGAGTTCGCTGTGTAACCCGCAAGAGGGAGCAGAAAACGGGCCACATCTGCCGTTCGTCGTATTTCATGTTCAATCTATTGATTTGTATGGACTTTCAGTGGCGGCGGAGAGCTTGGTTCAGGCACTTTTTGTTCGGTAATCCGACGGTTATCCAAAAGGGGGGTTCGGTTTTCCGAGTATTTTGACCATAATTCCGAAAGGCAACTTCCAGCAAGTTTGCGCCGTCGAATTTGACAAAGTCTGGTTGCGTTTCCATAGTAAGCTAACGCAAACGTTTGCGACCCGATAAAAATCATAAGATTCGGAGTAAATTCATGAAGCTGCCGTTCGCCGGACGCCTTTTGGCGGTCGCTGTACTGTCCTCGCTCTCCCTCGCAATGCCCCTGTCCCAGGCCCTGGCCGATGAAAAGCCCAAGGTTGCCCTGGTGATGAAATCCCTCGCCAACGAATTCTTCCTGACCATGGAAGACGGCGCCAAGGCCTACCAGAAAGAGCACGCCGCCGACTTCGACCTGGTGTCCAACGGCATCAAGGACGAGACCGATGCCGGCAACCAGATTCGTATTGTCGAGCAGATGATCGTTTCCGGGGTCAATGCCCTGGTGATTGCGCCTGCCGACTCCAAAGCCCTGGTGCCGGTGGTGAAAAAGGCCATGGACGCCGGTATCACCGTGGTCAACATCGACAATCGCCTGGACCCTGAGGTGCTCAAGAGCAAAAACCTCAGCGTGCCGTTCGTAGGTCCCGACAACCGCAAAGGGGCGCGTCTGGTGGGTGAGTACCTGGCCAAAGAGAAGCTCAAGGCCGGTGACCAGGTCGGCATTATTGAAGGTGTCTCGACCACCACCAACGCCCAGCAGCGCACCGCTGGTTTCAAGGACGCGATGGAAACCGCGCAGATCAAGGTCGTCTCGGTGCAGTCGGGTGACTGGGAAATTGCCAAGGGCAATGCCGTCGCCGCCTCGATGCTCAATGCCAATCCTGATATCAAGGCGCTGCTGGCCGGTAACGACAGCATGGCCCTGGGCGCCGTCTCGGCGGTCCGTGCGGCGGGCAAGGCTGGTCAAGTCCAGGTGGTCGGCTACGACAACATCAACGCCATCAAGCCGATGCTCAAGGACGGTCGTGTACTCGCCACCGCCGACCAGTACGCCGCCAAACAGGCGGTGTTCGGCATCGAGGCGGCGCTGAAGATGCTCAAGAAGGAAAAAACTGACGTCGATGCCGACAACGTCATCCAGACCCCGGTCGAGCTGGTCACCAACAAGTAGTCGCACGGTGCGCGCCTGCCGGGTGGCAGGCGCCAGGAGAACAGCAATGTCAGCGACTGCGGATGTCGTACTTTCAGTCAGCGCAATCGGCAAGACCTACGCCCAGCCGGTGCTGGGCGATATCGAGCTGAGCCTGCGCCGGGGTGAAGTGCTGGCCCTTACCGGTGAGAACGGCGCGGGCAAGAGTACCCTGTCGAAAATCATCGGCGGCCTCGAGCTGCCCACCACCGGGCAAATGCACTATCAGGGGCAGGTTTATCGGCCGGGCAGCCGGGCCGCCGCCGAGCGCCTCGGCGTGCGCATGGTCATGCAGGAACTCAACCTGCTGCCGACCCTGACCGTGGCCGAGAACCTGTTTCTCGACAACCTGCCCAGCCGCGCCGGCTGGATCAGCCGCAAGCGCCTGCGCCAACTGGCCCAGGCCGCCATGGCGCAGGTCGGGCTGGAGGCGATTGACCCGGACACCCCGGTCGGCGAGCTGGGCATCGGCCATCAGCAGATGGTGGAAATTGCCCGCAACCTGATCGGCGATTGCCATGTGCTGATTTTCGATGAGCCCACAGCCATGCTGACTGCGCGCGAAGTCGAACTGCTGTTCACCCAGATCGAACGCCTGCAGCGCCGCGGCGTGGCCATCGTCTATATCTCTCACCGCCTGGAAGAACTCAAACGCATCGCCCAGCGCATCGCCGTGCTGCGCGACGGCAAGCTGGTGTGTGTCGAACCCATGGCGCGCTACAGCAGCGCGGAGCTGGTCAACCTGATGGTCGGCCGCGAGCTGGCTGAGCATATCGACCTCGGCCAGCGCCAGATCGGAGCGCCGATACTCAAGGTCGCTGGCCTGAGCCGCGCCGACAAGGTCCGTGAGGTATCCTTCGAGGTGCGCAGCGGCGAAATCTTCGGCATCTCTGGCCTGATCGGTGCCGGCCGTACCGAACTACTGCGTTTGATCTATGGCGCCGACCGTGCCGACAGCGGCAGTATCGAGCTGGGCACTCCATTACGGGCAGTGCAAGTCGACTCGCCGGTGGCAGCGGTGCGCGAGGGTATCGCCCTGATCACCGAAGACCGTAAGGGCGAAGGCTTGCTGCTGTCGCAATCGATCAGCGCCAACATTGCCTTGGGTAACCTGCCGGCAATTTCCCGCGCCGGAGTGCTCGACGGTAAAGCCGAACGTGACCTGGCCCAGCGCCAGATTGCCGCCATGCGTATTCGCAGCTCCAGCCCCGATCAGGTGGTCGGCGAACTGTCCGGCGGCAACCAGCAAAAGGTGGTGATTGGTCGCTGGCTGGAGCGCGATTGCACGGTGCTGTTGTTCGACGAGCCGACCCGTGGCATCGACGTCGGCGCCAAGTTCGACATCTACGGCCTGCTCGCCGAACTGGCGCGTCAGGGCAAGGCGCTGGTGGTGGTCTCCAGTGACCTGCGCGAACTGATGCTGATCTGTGACCGCATCGCTGTGCTCAGTGCCGGGCGCCTGATTGACACCTTCGAGCGCGACCAGTGGACCCAGGATCAATTACTCGCCGCGGCCTTCGCCGGCTATCAGAAACGTGATGCGTTGCTGCATGAAGCAGCGCCCAGGACAACGTCATGAAAACCACTCCCGTGGACACCGCTGCCCCCGGCGTCAAGCGCAACAGCAGCTATTACGGTCTGGGTACTTACCTGGGCTTGGCCGGCGCCTTGCTGGCGATGATTGTGCTGTTCTCTTTTCTCAGCAGTCACTTTTTGTCTTACGGCACCTTCAGCACCCTGGCCAACCAGATCCCCGACCTGATGGTGCTGGCGGTAGGCATGACCTTCGTGTTGATCATCGGCGGCATCGACCTCTCGGTCGGCTCGGTATTGGCTTTGGCGGCTTCGGCGGTCAGCGTGGCGATCCTCGGCTGGGGCTGGAGCGTGTTGCCAGCAGCCTTGCTGGGCATGGGCGTGGCGGCGCTGGCCGGGAGTATCACCGGCTCGATTACCGTGGCCTGGCGGATTCCGTCGTTCATCGTTTCCCTCGGCGTGCTGGAGATGGCCCGGGGCGTGGCCTACCAACTGACCGACTCGCGCACCGCCTACATCGGTGACGCCTTTGCCTGGCTGTCCAATCCCTTGGCGTTCGGTGTGTCGCCGTCGTTCATCATCGCCTTGCTGGTGATCATCCTTGCCCAGCTGGTGCTGACCCGTACGGTGTTTGGCCGCTACCTGATCGGCATCGGCACCAACGAAGAAGCGGTACGCCTGGCCGGTATCGACCCGCGTCCGTACAAGATCCTGGTGTTCTCGCTGATGGGGCTGCTGGCCGGCCTTGCCGCACTGTTCCAGATCTCCCGCCTGGAGGCCGCAGATCCCAACGCCGGCTCAGGCCTTGAGTTGCAGGTCATCGCTGCGGTGGTGATCGGCGGTACCAGCCTGATGGGTGGGCGCGGTTCGGTGATCAGCACCTTCTTTGGCGTACTGATCATTTCCGTGCTCGCCGCTGGCCTGGCCCAGATCGGCGCTTCAGAGCCGACCAAACGCATTATCACCGGGGCGGTCATTGTTATCGCCGTGGTCCTCGACACCTACCGTAGCCGACGTGCAAGTCGGCGGAACTGACCCATGGCAACTATCAAAGATGTCGCGGCACTGGCGGGGATTTCCTACACCACCGTGTCCCATGTACTGAACAAGACCCGACCGGTCAGCGAACCGGTGCGCCTCAAGGTCGAAGCGGCGATTGCCGAGCTCGACTATGTGCCCAGCGCCGTAGCCCGCTCACTCAAGGCGCGCAGCACCGCCACCATCGGCCTGTTGGTGCCCAATAGCGTCAACCCGTACTTCGCCGAACTGGCGCGGGGTATCGAGGATGCCTGTGAGCGCAACGGCTACTGCGTGATTCTGTGCAACTCCGACGACAACCCGCAAAAGCAGCGCAGCTACCTGCGCGTGCTGCTGGAAAAACGCATCGATGGCTTGATTGTCGCCTCGGTGGGTGAGGACAGCGACCTGCAGGGCAGCCTGGCCAATGTGCGCACGCCGATGGTCATCGTTGACCGCGCCCTGGAAGGGGTGGAGGCCGATCTGGTGCGCATCGACCACGAACTGGGGGCGTACCTGGCGACCCGTCATCTGCTCGATCTGGGGCATCGCGACATCGCCTGCATCGGCGGCCCGGTCAGCACCAGCACCGCGCAAATGCGCCTGGCCGGATTCCGCCGTGCCCTGGCGGAGGCCAAGGTGAAAGTGGGTGACGACCACATTATCAGCAGCGATTTCACCAGCCTCGGCGGCTATGCCGCTGCCGCGCAATTGCTCGACGGCCAGCGGCCGACGGCGATCTTCGCCGGTAACGACATGATCGGCATCGGCGTGTTGCGCGCTGCGGCCGAGCGCAACATCTGCGTGCCGGGAGAGCTGTCGGTGATCGGCTTCGACGATATTCAGCTCAGCCGCTACGTGTTCCCGGCGCTGACCACGGTCGGTCAATCGATTCGCGAGCTGGGTGAAAGCGCTGCGGCCTTGTTGTTATCGCGCATTGCCCAGCCACTGCGCGGCGCGCCGGAGCAGCGCATCGTTGCCCCGAAGATCGTGTTGCGTGAGTCCACTGCGCCACGCCCAGACCTTTTCAATGATTACCGCTGAGAACAGAACACCCATGCACGCCAAGGTAGTAGTGGTAGGTAGCCTCAATATGGACCTGGTCGCCCGCGCCGAGCGGCTGCCGCGCGCCGGCGAGACCATGGCGGGCGAATCCTTTGCCACCGTACCGGGCGGCAAGGGCGCCAATCAGGCAGTGGCGGCGGCGCGTCTCGGCGCTGTCGTGGCGATGATCGGCAATGTCGGCGACGATGCCTATGGTCAGCAGTTGCGTCAGGCTTTGCTCGACGAGCAGATCGACTGTCAGGGCGTGGCCGTGTGCCCTGGTGTTTCCAGTGGTCTGGCATTGATCGTGGTCGATGCCAGCAGCCAGAACTCCATCGTCATCATCCCCGGCGGCAACGGTCAGCTGTTGCCCGAATCGGTTCAGGCCTTCGACGCCTTGCTGCAAGCGGCCGAAGTGATCATCTGCCAGCTGGAGGTTCCCGCGCAGACGGTGGCCTATACCCTCGAACGTGGTCGTGCCCTGGGCAAGACGGTGATCCTCAACCCGGCGCCGTGCACCGGCCCCTTGCCGCTGAACTGGTACAGCGCCATCGATTACCTGATTCCCAACGAAAGCGAAGCCCAGGCACTGACCGGGTTGCCGGTGACCGACCTGGCCAGCGCCGAGGCGGTGGCCAGTCACTTGCGCAGCCTCGGGGTGAAAAACGTCATCGTCACCCTCGGTGCCGAAGGTGCGTTGTTCGCCAATGCCCAGGGCTTCAAGCACTTTCCGGCGCCCAAGGTGCAGCCACTGGACACTACGGCGGCGGGTGACACTTTCGTGGGCGGTTTCGCTGCCGCGCTGGCGAATGGCGTGAGGGAGGGCGAGGCGATTGCGTTCGGCCAGCGCGCCGCGGCGTTGTCGGTCACCCGTGCCGGTGCCCAGCCATCGATCCCCTACCTGGCCGAGTTGCAGCCATGAAAAAGACGCCTTTGCTCAATATCGCCCTGTCGCGGGTGATCGCCTCGCTGGGGCATGGCGACATCCTGATCATCGGTGACGCCGGCTTGCCGGTGCCGCCTGGTGTCGAACTGATCGACCTGGCGCTGACTCCTGGCATTCCCGACTTCGCCAGCGTCCTGCGCGCCGTGCTCAGCGAAATGCAGGTGGAAAGCCACGTGCTCGCCGATGAAATGTTCAAGGCCAATCCCCCCGGCCTGACCGCTGTCGATCAATGCCATGCCCATGGTCAGCTCGGCTTTCGCACCCTGCTCAGCCATGCCGAGTTCAAGCAGCTCAGCCGCAGCGCCCGTGCCGTGGTGCGCACCGGCGAGTGCCAGCCCTACAGCAATATTGCCTTGATCGCTGGCGTTACTTTCTAGATTCTTGTCTACAAGGACGTGTCCGATGCTTGAACTGATTCAACCTGCCAAACGTTTGCTTCAAGGAGTAGTGCTGATGTCCCTGCTGTCGGCGGGTGCCGCCCAAGCCGCACCGATCGATCTGATCATCGACACCGATCCCGGTGCCGATGACGTGGTGGCTTTGCTGCTGGCCATGGCTTCACCGGATGAATTGAAGATCCGCGCGATCACCACGGTGGCGGGCAACGTGCGCCTCGACAAGACCTCGCGCAACGCGCGCCTGGCCAGGGAGTGGGGCGGTCGCGAAGACATCCCGGTGTATGCCGGCGCACCCAAGCCGCTGCTGCGTACACCCATTTACGCCGCCAACATTCATGGTGAGGAGGGCTTGCCTGGTGTTCCGGTGCATGAGCCCAAGGCAGGTCTGGCCAAAGGCAACGCCGTGCAGTACCTGATCGAAACCCTGAGCAAGGCCGAGCCGCACAGCATCACGGTAGCCATGCTCGGTCCGCAGACCAACCTGGCCCTGGCGCTGATCCAGGCGCCGGAAATCACCAAAGGCATCAAGGAAGTGGTGGTGATGGGTGGCGCGCACTTCAACGGTGGCAACATCACCCCGGTGGCCGAGTTCAACCTGTTCGCCGACCCGGAAGCCGCCGAAGTGGTGCTCAGCAGCGGCGTCAAACTGACCTACCTGCCGCTGGATGTCACCCACAAGGTGCTGACCAGCGAGGCGCGGCTCAAGCAGCTGGCAGCGCTGAACAACCAGGCCAGCAAGCTGGTGGTGGATATTCTCAATGCGTACGTCAAAGACGACATGGTCCACTACGGTATGCCGGGTGGCCCGGTGCATGACGCCAGCGTCATCGCCTACCTGCTCAAGCCCGAGCTGTTCAAGGGGCGGCAGATTCATATGCAGGTGGACAGCCGTGAAGGCCCGACCTACGGCCAGACCATTGCTGATTGGTACAACACCCTCGAGCAGCCGAGCAACGTGATGTGGATCGACAGTGGCGATGCCCAGGGCTTTTTTGACCTGCTCAGTACGCGGCTTGCGCGTCTGAGGTAGTGTGCGAGTAACGTTCGAAGACCTGTTCGACAAAGCTGCGTGCAGCCTCGTTGCCCAGGTCTTTGACCAGCAGGTCGACGGCAATCAGCATCAGTTCTTCGGCGCTGGCGGGGCTGTAGGCGCTCTGGCCCTCGGCCCATTTGACCTTGATGTCGGCATCGATGATGTGGCTTGTCATGAGTCATTCCGAAAAAACAGCGAGTGCTACGGGTTCAAATGCCGGGCCCTGGCGTTTGAAGAGCGAGGCCTGATTGCGCTGCGCCCAAGGCTGCAGTAAATCATGCCCGGGCCTGCCAATGCACTGCGACTTAGGCATAAGCGCAGGGGCGTGGCAAACTAATGGTTTCCAGCGGGTCGGAACAGTGCTGTGCAGATCGATTTGAACAACCCCGAACAGTTCACCCTTGAAGCCGTGCGTAGCCTGCTGGCTGCAGGCAGCAATGCCGTGCACAACCAGCTACGGGTCAACCGTGGCGGCATTGCCTGGTTGTCGCAGGTGGTCGGCGGCCGCGAACTGGAGGGCCTGGCCTTTCGTCTGGAAACCTGGGCGGCAGGTTCCGGTTGCGTCGGCGAGCAGGCCGCGGCGGACGAGCGCTGGGTGTTGCAGGTGTTCAACGTATTGCAGCGCAACTGGCCGACACCCTCGAGCGATTACATCGACCTGTACTGAGTACCGGCGTGTTTGTGCAAAATCCCGTGACGATTACATTTTTACCCGAGTACGCTGGCTCAGGCAGACTTGACGGGTTTTGCAACGAAAAACCAGCGAAGCTGTCAGACAGACAGCCGTATTTCTGTATTCAAAGGAGGATTCATGTTCCGTGCATCATTGATGAGCCTGTTGGCCGTCGCCGTTCTGGCCGGTTGCAGCAGCACTGGCGGTTCGTCGTCGAAGGCGCCTGAGGCTGAGGTGGCGAACAATGACGGTCGTTGCGAGGCAAAGGGCGCTGGGTTCGCCATCGGCAAGCAGGCCACCCCGGCTCTGGTCGAGCAGGCGCGCAAGGCCAGCGGTTCGCAAATGGCCCATGCCCTTGGCCCGCATGATGTCATGACCATGGATTACCGCTCCGAGCGCTTGAACCTGCACACCAACGCCCAGGGCGTGGTCACCAGCGTCAACTGCGGCTGATAACCCGGTGGGGGCGGGCTTGCCGTGGGGGGGGGGGGGGGGGTTGTCAGTGGGGGCTAGGGGGCGGGAGAAAAAAAAGGGGGAGGAGAATCGGTGGGGTAGTCCTCCCCTGCGGGGTCGGTTACACAAACAACACACCTCCCCCCCCCCCCCCCCCCCCCACCGGTCCTGGTCTGGCTCAGTGCTCCTGCAGGGCAAAAAGCAGGCACAAAAAAACCCGTCACATGGACGGGTTTTTTTATTCGGTCAGATCTTACTCTGGACGAACTTGTGCAGCCTGCATGCCCTTCTGGCCTTTTTCGGCAACGAAGGAGACAGTCTGGCCTTCCTTCAGGCTTTTGAAACCGTCGGATTCGATAGCCTTGAAGTGAACGAACAGGTCGTCGCCGCCACCTTGTGGAGTGATGAAGCCGAAGCCTTTCTCATCGTTGAACCATTTTACGGTGCCGGTTTGGCGATTAGACATGGGTGTATCTCCAAGAAACATGATTTTCAGTAGTGCGGTGTTGCCGAGGCCAACAGGGTGCACCAAGACATCATAGTCTAATTATGGGCTTGTAGCCCCTTTTACCTTCGCAGATTGCTGATCTGGAGCAAATTAGCGATGGATTACTCGGCCAAAGGCCTATTTTTTCGGGCTGCAGGCCGCTGCGACATCTTTTCGCGCTTGCTCCATTACCGTCGCATTTACGCCATCCTGCAAGGTATCCAGGTCTTTGATCTGCTCATCGGTGAGGCTTTTTTCCAGCACCTTCCCGGCGCAGCTGCAGTGCGCTTCGGCTTTGTCCTTGGTCACGCCTTGCTGCTTCTGCGCCTGAGCCACGCAGGACGCCTGGTAGTCGGCAGGCAGTTTGCCGGCATTGGCGCCCAGCGGCAGTAAAAGGGCAGAAGCCGCCGCCAGGGCCAGAAAAGACTGAAGTCGCATAGCCAAACACTCCTTGGGGTCGAGTCTCACAAGAGTAGGTTGCTTCAGAAACTCTGAGCGGAAAAAATCCGTTCAAGTTCACCGTTTCGGCGTAAATAGCTAATATTTCTGCCTGGGCGGTCAATCTCCGGCCAATCGCGCAAAAGCTTTGTGCTAGCATGTCTGGCTCGGGATGTTCGGCCTTTTGCCGCCCCGAATCCTTTGTTTGTTTTACTCCAGTCACTCTGGTTCGTTCCCTGGCAGGCTTTCGGGCTTCTGCCACTGTGAGGCAGGCTTTGCTTGTGCAAAGACAGGGGCGGATCGCGTACTGGCTCATCCCAACCCACGTGACCTTTGGTAGGGGTCACCACTAGGAGAGGAGGCGCCATGCCCATTATTACTCTTCCCGATGGCAGTCAACGTTCCTTCGACAAGGCTGTATCCGTAGCCGAAGTCGCCGCATCCATTGGTGCCGGTCTGGCCAAGGCCACCGTTGCCGGTAAAGTCGACGGCAAACTGGTCGACGCCTGCGACCTGATCGAACACGACGCCAAACTGCAAATCATCACGCCCAAGGACGAAGAGGGGCTGGAGATTATCCGTCACTCGTGCGCCCACCTGGTCGGCCACGCGGTCAAGCAACTGTACCCGACCGCGAAAATGGTCATCGGTCCGGTCATCGACGAAGGCTTCTATTACGACATCGCCTACGAGCGTCCTTTCACGCCTGAAGACATGGCTGCCATCGAGCAGCGCATGCAGCAGCTGATCGACACCGATTACGACGTCATCAAGAAGGTCACCCCGCGCGCCGAGGTGATCGAAGTGTTCAAGGCCCGTGGCGAAGACTACAAGCTGCGCCTGGTCGAAGACATGCCGGATGAACAGGCCATGGGCCTGTACTACCACGAAGAATACGTCGACATGTGCCGCGGTCCGCACGTGCCGAACACCCGTTTCCTGAAATCGTTCAAGCTGACCAAGCTGTCCGGCGCCTACTGGCGCGGCGATGCCAAGAACGAGCAACTGCAGCGCGTCTACGGCACCGCCTGGGCCGACAAGAAGCAGCTGGCTGCCTACATTCAGCGCATCGAAGAAGCGGAAAAACGCGATCACCGTAAAATCGGCAAGCGCCTGGGCCTGTTCCACCTCCAGGAAGAAGCGCCGGGCATGGTGTTCTGGCACCCGAACGGCTGGACCCTGTACCAGGTACTGGAACAGTACATGCGCAAGGTTCAGCGCGAGAACGGCTACCAGGAGATCAAGACTCCGCAGGTTGTTGACCGTTCGCTGTGGGAAAAGTCTGGCCACTGGGCCAACTACGCCGACAACATGTTCACCACTCAGTCGGAAAACCGCGACTACGCCATCAAGCCCATGAACTGCCCTTGCCACGTGCAGGTGTTCAACCAGGGTCTGAAGAGCTACCGCGAGCTGCCGCTGCGTCTGGCCGAGTTCGGTGCCTGCCACCGTAACGAGCCGTCCGGTGCCCTGCACGGGATCATGCGTGTGCGTGGCTTTGTTCAGGACGACGCGCACATCTTCTGCACCGAAGAACAGATGCAGTCCGAATCTGCTGCATTCATCAAGCTGACCATGGACGTCTACGCCGACTTCGGCTTTACCGACGTGGTGATGAAGCTGTCCACCCGTCCTGAGAAGCGCGTGGGCTCCGATGAGCTGTGGGATCGCGCCGAAGCCGCACTGGCTGCCGCGCTGGACAGCGCCGGCCTGCCATACGACCTGCAGCCGGGCGAGGGCGCCTTCTACGGTCCGAAGATCGAGTTCTCGCTCAAGGATTGTCTGGGTCGCGTCTGGCAGTGTGGTACCCTGCAGCTCGACTTCAACCTGCCGATCCGTCTGGGTGCAGAATTCGTCTCCGAAGACAACGGCCGCAAGCATCCAGTGATGCTGCACCGCGCCATCCTCGGTTCGTTCGAGCGTTTCGTCGGAATTCTCATCGAGCACTACGAAGGTGCGTTCCCGGCCTGGCTTGCGCCAACCCAGGCGGTGGTCATGAATATCACCGACAAACAGGCTGAATTTGCTCAGCAAGTGGAAAAAACTCTGGCCGAAAGCGGTTTCCGTGCCAAGTCCGACTTGAGAAATGAGAAAATTGGCTTTAAGATCCGCGAGCATACCTTGCTCAAGGTTCCTTATCTCCTGGTTATCGGGGATCGGGAAGTCGAAACGCAAACTGTCGCTGTGCGTACCCGTGAAGGTGCAGACCTGGGCTCCATGCCCGTCGCCCAGTTCGCGGACTTGCTCGCGCAAGCGGTTTCCCGGCGTGGTCGCCAAGATTCGGAGTAATTACTATTAAGCGTGATATGAGACAAGACAAACGAGCTGCACCGAAGGCCCCGATCAACGAGAATATCTCGGCACGCGAGGTTCGGTTAATTGGCGTTGACGGCGAGCAGTTGGGCATCGTCTCGATTGATGAAGCGCTTCGTATCGCTGAAGAAGCAAAGCTGGACCTGGTAGAAATCTCTGCCGATGCCGTACCTCCTGTCTGCAAAGTCATGGACTACGGCAAAAGCCTGTTCGAAAAGAAGAAGCAACAGGCCGCAGCGAAGAAAAACCAGAAGATCATCCAGATCAAAGAAATCAAGTTTCGTCCAGGGACGGAGGAAGGGGATTACCAGGTAAAACTACGCAACCTGGTACGTTTCCTTAGTGATGGGGACAAGACCAAGATCTCTCTGAGATTCCGTGGTCGTGAGATGGCCCACCAGGAGCTGGGTATGGAACTGTTGAAGCGGATCGAAGCTGATCTCGCCGAATACGGGACCGTCGAACAGCATCCGAAGATGGAAGGACGCCAGCTTTTGATGGTCATCGCCCCCAAGAAAAAGAAATAACCACCAGGGCACGGCAGGCCTTGCGGTTATGTTTATCAACTGAATGCGGAGTATCCGAACATGCCAAAAATGAAAACCAAAAGCGGTGCAGCCAAGCGTTTTTTGAAAACTGCTAACGGCATCAAGCACAAGCACGCTTTCAAGAGCCACATCCTGACCAAAATGTCGACCAAGCGTAAGCGTCAACTTCGCGGTAGCAGCCTGCTGCACGCGTCGGACGTTGCAAAAGTCGAGCGCATGCTGCGCCTTCGTTAATTTTTGGTTCTAGATAGAGGAAGTTACTCATGGCTCGTGTAAAGCGTGGCGTCATCGCTCGTAAGCGTCACAAGAAAATTCTGAAACTGGCTAAAGGTTACTACGGCGCACGCTCGCGCGTATTCCGTGTTGCCAAGCAAGCGGTCATCAAGGCAGGCCAATACGCCTACCGCGACCGTCGTCAGAAAAAACGTCAGTTCCGCGCTCTGTGGATCGCTCGTATCAACGCTGGTGCGCGTATCAACGGTCTGTCCTACAGCCGCCTGATCGCTGGCCTGAAAAAAGCGTCGATCGAAATCGACCGTAAGGTTCTGGCTGATCTGGCAGTGAACGAAAAAGCGGCGTTTGCTGCGATTGTCGAGAAAGCTAAAGCCTCGCTGGCTTAAGTACCCCGACAATCACCCGGCGTCATTTCCGGCGCCAGGTGTTAACGTCTTAATAGGGGAAGAGCCTGCGCTCTTCCCCTATTTTGTATCTGGAGTCTGTACATGGAAAACCTGGACGCGCTGGTCTCCCAAGCCCTGGAGGCCGTGGAACGCGCTGAAGACATCAATGCCCTGGAACAGATCCGGGTTCAATTCCTTGGCAAGAAAGGCGAACTGACCCAGGTGATGAAGACCTTGGGCAATATGCCTGCCGAAGAGCGGCCAAAAGTTGGCGCGCTGATCAACGACGCCAAGGAACGCGTCACCGAGGTGCTCAACGCGCGCAAAGCGGCCTTCGAAGAAGCCGAGCTCAGCGCCCGTCTGGCCGCCGAGTGCATTGATGTGACCCTGCCGGGCCGTGGCCAGACCTCCGGTGGTCTGCATCCGATCACCCGCACCCTGGAGCGCATCGAGCAGTTCTTCACCCACATCGGCTACGGCATCGCCGAAGGCCCTGAGGTTGAAGACGACTACCACAACTTCGAAGCCCTCAACATTCCCGGCCACCATCCGGCCCGGGCAATGCATGACACCTTCTATTTCAATGCCAACATGCTGCTGCGTACCCACACCTCGCCGGTGCAGGTGCGGACCATGGAGTCCAGCCAGCCGCCAATCCGCATTGTCTGCCCGGGCCGCGTATACCGCTGCGACTCGGACCTGACCCACTCGCCGATGTTCCACCAGGTCGAAGGCCTGTTGATCGATCGCGATATCAATTTTGCCGACCTCAAAGGCACCATCGAAGAATTCCTGCGGGTGTTCTTCGAAAAGGAACTGGCGGTTCGCTTCCGTCCGTCCTTCTTCCCCTTCACCGAGCCATCGGCTGAAGTCGACATCCAGTGCGTGATCTGCTCCGGCAAAGGCTGCCGCGTGTGCAAGCAGACCGGCTGGCTGGAAGTCATGGGTTGCGGCATGGTTCACCCGAACGTGCTGCGCATGTCTGGCATCGACCCTGAAGAGTTCCAGGGCTTTGCCTTCGGCATGGGCGCCGAGCGCCTGGCCATGCTGCGTTACGGCGTCAACGATTTGCGCCTGTTCTTCGACAACGACTTGCGGTTCCTTGCGCAATTTCGCTAGGTCGCGCACCCGTAACGAATCTTTCAGGAGAGCAGGATGAAATTCAGTGAAAAATGGCTGCGCGGTTGGGTCAACCCGCAGGTATCCCGAGACGAGCTGGTTGCCCGTCTTTCGATGGCCGGCCTTGAAGTCGACAGCGTCACCCCGGCTGCCGGTCAGTTCAGCGGCATCGTCGTCGGTGAGGTGCTGAGCACCGAACAACACCCCGACGCCGACAAACTGCGCGTGTGCCAGGTCAGCAACGGCAGCGAGACCTTCCAGGTAGTGTGCGGCGCGCCAAACGTGCGCCCTGGCCTGAAGATCCCGTTCGCCATGATCGGCGCCGAACTGCCAGGCGACTTCAAGATCAAGAAAGCCAAGCTGCGTGGCGTTGAGTCCAACGGCATGCTGTGCTCGGCGGCCGAGCTGCAGATCAGCGAAGAGAACGACGGCCTGCTGGAGCTGGCGGCCGACGCCCCGGTTGGCGAAGACATTCGCGTGTACCTGGACCTGGACGATGCCAGCATCGAAATCGGCCTGACCCCGAACCGTGGCGACTGCCTGTCGGTTGCAGGTCTGGCGCGTGACGTCGGTGCCTTGTACGACGTACCGGTGACCCGTCAGGCCGTGCCAGCCGTTGCTGCCGCCCACGACGAAGTGCGTCCGGTTGAAGTGCTGGCTCCAGCAGCCTGCCCACGCTACCTGGGCCGCGTTATCCGTAACGTCGACCTGTCGCGTCCGACCCCGCTGTGGATGGTCGAGCGCCTGCGCCGTTCCGACGTGCGCAGCATCGACGCTGCCGTCGACATCACCAACTACGTGATGCTCGAACTGGGCCAGCCGATGCACGCCTTCGACCTCGCCGAAATCAACGGCGGCATCCGCGTGCGCATGGCCGAGGAGGGCGAGAAACTCGTTCTGCTCGACGGTCAGGAAGTGGCGCTGCGTAGCGACACCCTGGTCATCGCCGACCACTCCCGCGCCCTGGCCATCGCCGGCGTCATGGGTGGCGAGCACAGCGGTGTTTCCGCCACCACTCGCGACATCTTCCTCGAAAGCGCCTTCTTCGAGCCGATTTCGGTTGCTGGCAAGGCCCGTTCCTACGGCCTGCACACCGATGCCTCGCACCGCTACGAGCGTGGCGTCGACTCGCAGCTGGCCCGCGAAGCCATCGAGCGCGCCACTGGCCTGCTGCTGGACATCGTCGGCGGCGAAGCCGGCCCTGTGATTGACGTCACCAGCGAAGCGCACCTGCCGAAGGTTGCTCCGGTCACCCTGCGTGCCGAGCGCCTGACCCAGATGCTGGGCATGGAAATGGCCAGCAGCGAAGTCGAGCAACTGCTCAACGGCCTGGGCCTGAAAACTACCGCTGGCGAAGGCCAGTGGCAGGTCGAAGTCCCAAGCCATCGCTTCGACATCAGCCTGGAAGTCGACCTGATCGAAGAACTGGCCCGCCTCTACGGCTACAACCGCCTGCCAGTGCGCTACCCGCAAGCGCGCCTGGCCCCGCAGGCCAAGGCCGAAGCCCGTGGCGAACTGCCGGCCCTGCGCCGTCTGCTGGTTGCCCGTGGCTATCAGGAAGCGATCACCTACAGCTTCATCGACCCGAAACTGTTCGAGCTGTTCACCCCTGGCGTCGAGCCGCTGCTGCTGGCCAACCCGATCTCCAGCGACATGGCGGCCATGCGTGCCTCCCTGTGGCCGGGCCTGGTCAAGTCGTTGCAGCACAACCTCAACCGTCAGCAAGACCGCGTACGCATGTTCGAAAGCGGCCTGCGCTTCGTCGGCCAGCTGGGCGACCTCAAGCAAGAGCCAATGCTCGCCGGTGTCGTCTGCGGCAGCCGCCTGCCGGAAGGTTGGGCCAACGGCCGTGACACCATCGACTTCTTCGACGTGAAAGCCGACGTAGAAGCGGTGCTGGGCTTCTCCGGCTCGCTCGCCGAGTTCAGCTTCGTACCGGGCAAACACCCGGCGCTGCACCCGGGCCAGACCGCACGCATCGAGCGTAACGGTCGCGAAGTCGGCTACCTGGGTGCCATCCACCCAGAGCTGTCGAAGACCCTCGGCCTGGATCGTCCGGTGTTCGTCTTTGAGCTGGTCCTGGGTGAAGTGACCGATGGCCGCCTGCCGAAGTTCAGCGAACTGTCGAAGTTCCCGGAAGTGCGTCGTGACCTGGCCTTGGTGGCAGGACGTGATGTTGCTTCGAGCTCGGTGCTTGAAGTAATTCGTGACAATGCAGGCGAATGGCTCACGGACCTCAGGCTGTTTGATGTTTATCAGGGTAAAGGCATTGATCCTGATAGAAAAAGCCTCGCCGTAGGCTTGACCTGGCAGCATCCGTCGCGCACTCTTAATGATGAAGAGGTGAATACCGCGACACAAAACATCCTCACCTCGCTCGAACAAAGGTTGAACACCACGTTAAGGAAATAGCGTATGGGTGCTCTGACGAAAGCTGAGATGGCCGAACGGCTGTACGAGGAGCTGGGCCTGAACAAACGTGAAGCCAAGGAATTGGTTGAACTGTTCTTTGAGGAAATCAGGCACGCTCTGGAAGACAACGAGCAGGTCAAATTGTCCGGATTCGGCAATTTTGACCTGCGTGACAAACGCCAGCGGCCGGGCCGCAACCCCAAGACCGGGGAAGAGATCCCGATCACGGCGCGTCGAGTCGTCACCTTTCGTCCAGGGCAGAAGTTGAAAGCCCGAGTTGAGGCCTATGCTGGAACCAAGTCATAACGACGAGCTTCCGCCGATTCCAGGCAAACGCTACTTCACCATTGGTGAAGTGAGCGAGCTTTGTGCGGTAAAACCGCACGTGCTCCGCTACTGGGAGCAGGAATTCCCGCAACTCAACCCGGTGAAGCGCCGCGGTAACCGGCGGTACTATCAGCGCCAGGACGTGCTGATGATCCGCCAGATCCGCGCGCTGCTGTACGACCAGGGCTTCACCATCGGCGGGGCGCGTTTGCGCCTCTCTGGCGATGAAGCCAAGGACGACACCACCCAGTACAAACAGCTGATCCGGCAGATGATTGTCGAGTTGGAAGATGTGTTGGTGGTGCTGAAGAAGTAGCCCGTATCGGGCCGGGAATTTTGGAAAAAATGCTTCCAAAATTCAAAAGGTTAGGGTACATTCTTCAACGTTCTCAGTAACTAGGGGAACATGCTTCAAGCCCAGTCGGGGCGTAGCGCAGCCCGGTAGCGCACTTGCATGGGGTGCAAGGGGTCGAGTGTTCGAATCACTCCGTCCCGACCAATAATCCCAATGACTTAGCCACCTCAGGGTGGCTTTTTCATTTCTGCGTGTGGGGACTTTTTCGGGACATCATCCGATCTTCCTCTTCAATATCGTCAGCACCGGCCCACGCGAGTCCGTTGTTGATACCATGTTCGCAGCCTCAATCAGCTTGCCCAGCTCGGCGCCGGAGTAGTGACTGGTGATGCTGCCGTTCTTGTGCCCTAGCAGTGACTTCCGATCCTCTTCAGTAACACCCGCCGCGCGCAGTCGGCGACCGAAGGTGTGCTTCAAGTCGTGAATCCTGATCGAGGCATATCCAGGGTGAGCGGGGCGAAGGTTTTCCTCCTGCCAGAGTTTCGCCGCTCTCACCCGCGCCTTTTTCCAGGCTGAGTCGTTCATCCGGTGCATCGCGGTACCGTTGTAGGGGAAAACCCACTCCCGGCTGATACCGCGCTGCTTCTCAATGATCGACTTGGCCACGCTGTTCAATACCACCAGGCGCTCGTCGCCATTCTTTACGCCCGACCGGGCGTGCCTCCCGCCGAAGTCAGCGGGGATCAGGAATACACTGGTCCCAAGTTCCGGCACCGAAATCTCCCAATCCCATCGCAGTTTGCATACCTCCTGCTCGCGACAGCCCGTGTTCACCTTGAACAAGGCCATTGTTTGCAGGTGCCCGGGCAGCTCGTTGAACAAAATCGACTGCTCCTCCCATGACATCGGATAGGGCTTTCGACTCGACTTCTTTTCCTCGAGCTTCTTCAGCATCGGCACGCTATCCAGCCACGGGCGCCGGTCATCATCCCGCCACTTCCGAGCGCATAGGGTTAGAACCCTTACTGCGCGCTCGATCGCAATGTTGATCGTCCGGTTGCTGACCGCTTTCTCGACAGTTCCGTCTTCCCGGATTTTTTCCGTCTGCCGATCCTTGATGAAGGGCTCTAGCGCCTGGTCATCGATGTGTGTCAGCGGCAGATGGCCCAGGTATGGGTGCAGCTGCTTCATGCACAGCGCCGTCAGGTGGATGGAGGGTTGATCCTTGGATTCCAAGAGATACCGCGTCGCGGCTTCCTCCCAGATCCTGATCTGCCGAACGCCGTATACCTTCTGCTGGCGCAGCTTCTCCAGCTTGTGGATCAGGTATTGTTCTGCCTCTTCCCGGTCACCAGTTCCAGTGCTCTCTCGAATTCGCTCCCCTTTGTAGACTTTGTCGATTTGCCAGACACCGCCTTTCTCGTAGAGGCCGGTGATCGTTTTTCGCGCCATGTAGTTTCTCCTCGGCGCTCGCTGCGGGGCCGATTGTTGTCCTGAACTGAGGCTTTTTCAATCGACTTCGCCGCGACGTAGGCGTCCGCCCACTCATCCAGCTCCAGCCGATCGAAGGCAACACCCTGTTTCCCAATCGGGAATTCCTGAACGTGTGGCCTGACGGTTTTGTTGAATTCGTCCCGGCACATGCCGAGATAGCCAGGCGCATCGCCGAATCGGATGAACCGCGGCGCGATGGCGGAAACCTTGGCAGCAGTTGCGTTTGCCATGAATGCATGTCTCCACGCCGCGCATGGCGGCAGAGGTGGGGAGGGGTTAGGCCTTGGCCGGGAACCACTCGGTGTCGTATTCGAACTGGCTGACCAGCTCGACTGAAATGTGCGGGATCTCACGCTCGAAGCGCAGGGTGCCGTAGTGGTGCTCGACAAACGCCTTTGCCTCTTCGGCGAAATGCTTTTTGAAGATGCGCAGCAGGTGGTCGGCAGCCTTTTCGAAGTCCTCCTCGCGGTAGTTCTCCTCAGCCAGGCCGCCACGACATACCCGCCACACGCAGCACTTGGGCTGGGCCTCGGCGGCCTTAATCTTCTCGGCCATCTTGTCGCGGGCATAGCGCATCTGGTCCAGGGTCAGTGTTTCAACCCACTGATCCGTGCTGACCCGCATGGTGTGGCCCTGGTGGCAGGTGATTTCAGGCATAGCTCATCCTTGCCCGCCTACCGGCAGGCTTGAGTTGTTGGGTGAGTAAGTCAGGGTTTTCCTACAGACGCCGCTCAAGGTGCGCGACATAATGAGTTCAGTCGCTCAGGTAGTTGTCTCGGGTTAAAGACCGACTAGTTGTCTTTGGTCAAAGACCGACGTAAACCTGCCTGAGCGGCTCTATCTACGTTTCATGAAGGTGATCCAGTGCGTCTTCTCGCGCTTTCCAGACTTGTGGCCAAACAGTGGCTTTTCGTCGGTCAGGGCAAGCAGCTCGCTGACAAGCACATGGGTCTCGGCCCATTTGAATATCAGGATCCCCTCTGGCTCCAGCACACGGAAGCATTCAGCGAAGCCGCGGCGGATGTCGTCTCGCCAGTCTGAAGTGAGCACGCCGTATTTGGCGCGCATCCAGCTGTCGACGCCGGCACGCGTCAGGTGTGGCGGGTCGAACACAACCAGACGAAAGGTCGCGCCCTCAAACGGCAGTTGCCGAAAGTCCATCAGCACGTCCGGCTCAACCTTCAATACTCGCCCGTCGCACAGCAGGTGCTCTTCGTCGCGGATGTCGCCGAACAAGGCTCGCTGGTCCTGCTTGTCGAACCACATCATGCGGCTGGCGCTGCATGGGTCGAGAACTTTGGCGATTGCACTCACGGCCTCGGCCCCTTCCAGATCATCCAGGCCATGTAGAGCGGGGCGACGATGGGTAGGAGGATCATGGCTGGCACCCCTCGCTCAAGTAGGATGCATGTGCCTCGGTGTTGCATTGCGGGCAGGGTATGTCGCCGCCATGCAGCAGCGGGCCGCCTGGCTCGTCGCAGCTGTCTTCATCCCACAGGAAACCGTCCACGCACTGCGCATCCGGGTAAGAAGCACCGAAGTGGCGTCCCTGATAGTTGCAGCCCATGGCCGGTGCCATGACCCGTTTGAACTCGACTACCCACACCCACGGGTTAGCGTCCCAATCACCGCCCGTGGAATTCCACAGCTCCGCGAATGCATCGAAGGCCTGGGTCACCGGCTTGAATTCGTACATCGAGCGGGCGAGACCCTCCTTGCAGATCTGTCCGATGGTGATGTGCTGCAGCAGTTCAACGCGCACGCTGGTGATCTCCAGCAAGATGCGACTGGCCCAGCGCGGCATGTGGATGCTCGGCCGCCAAGTGCCTTCGTACTGCAGGTTTTTGGTATCCGGCTTCCAGTCGGCCTGGTCAGGAATCTGCCACAGGCCATAATCTCCGACGCTGCAGCTTGCCCTGTAGATTCTCGCAGCCCGGCGCTCGTCTCCTTTCTGCACCTGGTCATTCCAGTCGACGCAGACGCCATCCTCGTTACCGAGGAGTGCAAAGGTTTCGCGCACCCACAGGCGGTCGCCTGGTAGACCGAAAGGGCAAAGCTCGGCGTAGTAGTTGGCGCTGTTCGGGTGCACCTGGCCATCGGCCGGCAGCTCATGACATTCGCCCAGCTGGACGCCGTATCCGATTTCCTTGAGTGATCGAGCGCTGAGTGCGCGCCTGGTGACTGTCTTCACTCCATCCAGCACAGCGTTGATCATCGGCCCGTTGAATAGGATCGGGCGTTCCTTCGCTTCAGGCATGACTTCTCCAAAGCCGCCATATAGCGGCTGTTCAATAGAGGGGATGGGATACCGCTTCATAGCCAAATGGTTCAGGGCAGCTGCCCAATGGTGCGTCGCACTAAAGTTTTGTGTGCCTTACTTAAGGGATACAGAGGAAATCAAAATGCGAACCAGAGGCGGTAAATATTGGGGATGGGCTGATCCAGCTCTTCATTCTCGAAGCCATGAAGAGGCATTCGCGGACGGTAGGACCATCGACGTTCAGGTGAGGTTGTCGCGCACCGGAGCAACTCAGCTGTTCATAGGCGTGTACAGCACAAGTGGGATGGCTATTTACGAGGAGGCCTACGATTCAAGGCCAAACGAATCGATGAGCCGCGCCCTTGCCTGGGGTGTAGAGACGGCCCGGCGGATAGCTGAGCAGAAGGCCGTCCGGTCACCACTACGTGCACTGAATGTCTGATCATTCCACGCTACTGCATGGAGTACAAATGTACTCCTCTGCCAAAAGCTACTGCGGCAGCGGCAATGCGCGGATTGCCTGGGCCAATTCTGGGTAGTCTGCGGCAAGCTCGGCTGCTGCCTTGATCCCGTTCCGGTAGCCGTCGGCGCCTTGGGTTGTCATCTGCTCGGGGCTGGCGCCGTCTGCGGTTGGTGGGTGCAGGTAGAGCGGACCGCTCCATTCGAACTTGGCGTTGATATCATCGACCTCATACCAGCAGCCGGTGTCGCTTTCCGTGGTCGACTGATGGAGATTCACCATTAGGCAGTTGGCGTCCTCGTCACGAGACACCTGAACCAAGGCCGCCTCATTGAATTCACCGCTGAGATTGAATCCTCGAATCCAGTAGGCTCCGGGTGCTTCTGGCTTGTCTGTTGACCAGGATGCTGGTTCGCCCTGGTATTGGGCGGCTGGCTGGGTGAGGAGTTCGCGCAGATCGAACCCTGCCACGCTGTCACTTGGCAGATGCGCTAAGGCCAGTTCGACGAGGTCGAGCGGCAGGCTCACCATCTGTTCGGCGTTGCTGGAGCGGTTTTCTGTGGGCATGGGGATACCTTCACGGCTTGTCGGAAAGTTGTTTGAGGGAAGCTAGGCACTTTTCGGGCTTAAGGTCTTGCCAGGGGAGCGTCTTACGGCTGCAGTGATATGTGTGCGCTGCTATTACCGATGGGAGGCCCTAGTATGTGTGGGCATATAGGTCTATCTGTGGATGTCTCAGCAATACTGCTGAACGGAGGATTTATGATGCACTCAGCCATAAAGCCAGCGTTTATTTTTACGCACATAATCTCAGGGAAGAAGGCGTTAGTCGGATACTTGCGCGACCACCTGGGAGACGAGCAGCCATCAAAAATGCGCGTAACGGTGATGGACGATCACGGGAAATACTACCGCGTGGGTGATATCGCAGGCCCGTGGCGAGATACGCAAGAAGCTGAAGATGCGGCCATGCAGTTCGCTGAAAACTGGTTTGCATTAATGACCGGATTGCGCATGGAGCCGTCCAAGTTACCTAGGCCCACTATGCAATAGATCGTGGTCTAGGCCACTTGTGCAGTCACTACAGGAGTGTATTCAACCCACCCAACCTTCGGCATCTTGGTCTTCTGGTTTATCACCGGTTTGCCTTTGGCGTCGGTTTTTTCGCACTTGGCTCTGATGCGCAGATCGCGTCACTCGCCTGTCTTTCTCGCGAGCTCCATGAACTGCTGGGCGTACTGCGGCGCGTCAAACATCTGGCTGAGCTGCTTCACTTTCTCGCCGGCCATGATCTTGGCGGCGCACTCGGCAACGGCTTCACTCCACTCAGCAAGCGTTAGCTCGAGGGCTACCCCCCCCCACCTTGCCGCCTGCCTTTGTCGTCTTGGTGATCTTCCTGGCCTCAGCCAGCGCTACGTCGGCGGTCATGCCGAAGACTGCGAATGTGCTCATGGTTATCTCCAGGCAGCCACCAGCCTCGCCGGGGTGGCGTGATTCATAAAAGAGGGGTATCAATTAATGCCCAATGCAACCTGACCGGAGCACGCCATGACCTTGCAAAGCGATACAGATGCTCTTGCGGCAATAGAGGAAGAGGCCGAGAGAATGCTGAAACTTCTTGGTCTTCCAAGCGACAAGCAGAAGCTTGAGGTGGTCATCTGTCTGCGACAGATCATTGCCATTGCCCGGTACAGATCAGGCCTGGGCTTGGGTGAGGACGCACCGCGCGTCAGGTGAGGGCGGTCCGGGCGCTGGCGGGCAGCGCCGGAGGGTCAGGCGGCAGCGGTGTCGTCAGTTGCAGGCTTTGGCTGGTAGGTCAGCGTGCCGTCGAGGATGGCGGCCTTGATCGCTTCGAACTCCCAGGCGTAGTACTGAGACTCGACGTATACCCGCAGCTCTGGATAGTCGTGCTGCTTGCGGCGAATGAACGCTTCGGCCGCTTCCTTGGTGAAGTGGCTGTTCACGATTTCCCAGCGCTTATTCCAGCCAGTGACCGTGTGGTCGTCGAGTTCGCCCAGAACTTCCCATTGGTCATCAGTATCAAGCTCCAGAAAATCGCACTCGTTTCTGGCCTGAGCCACCCGATTGAGCTCTTCCTGCTCGCCCTCGTCGAGATCTGCCCAGTATTCCTCAGGGCTGAACCAGCTGCTGTCTTCCAGGCACACCACCAGCCCCTCGGCGTAGTCATGGTCATAGCCGTAGTCGATGCACTTCTTCTGCACGGTAAACAGCGCGCATGCAGTGTGGTGCCACTTCACGCCCTGGCCGTTGCAGTGGTGGCGAAGGCGGGTGACGAAGTCCGACCAAGTGTCAGTGGTCATCGGGTGGCCGGTTGCCAGGCTTGGGCTGGCTTCGGTATCGCTCATGGCTTTCTCCATGCATGCGCCGCCCTCCGTGGCCGGATGCGGCATGGTGTAGTTGGATTGGTCAGGCCAGGTCGGCGAGCAACAGCAGGCCTGTGTCGTCCGGGTCGTCGCCAAGCATCAGGCCTGGCGTTCGCAGTTCGCGGCTGACGCGGAACCTGTCGAGGCTGCGCGCCACGGAAACCGGAATCATGTATTTGTGGCGCGGAGGCGGGCTCAGCAATATGAGGCCCTGAATCGGCCCCAAGGCATGGGCGCGCTCTATCAGCAGACGTACTGCGAAGCTGCGGTCCGCCGAACCGACCCAGGCGCCGATTTCGTCCAGGGCATTGATAGTCCCGCGCCGCGCCATCAGGCGGATCTCGGTGCGATTGATTGGCTGCACCGTCTCGCTGCCGATTTTCTGCTGGGCGCCAGAGGAGAACAGAAGGAAGCGATCACGGCCGATGGCCTGAACCTGGTGTATCAGCAGGGTCAGGGCCTCACCGCTTTCCTCGATCTCGGCCCAAGCCATCAGGTCAGCAAGCTGGCTGGCGTGCGAGGCGGTGACCTTCAGTCGCAGATCTTGTTCGCCCAGCAGAGCAGCCTTCTTGCGGCGGCGCTCGTCGCGCTCCTGCGGCGTCATCGCCATACACCACCTCCTTCAATCCGCTAGGCGGCAAGTGAGCCTGTGCCCGGCGCTGGTGGCGCTGCAGGGCCATTCGTTTGAGTTTCATGGGTGAGTTCCATATCAGAGTCGTGCCAGCCCGCAAGCCACCACCCGCCGTCGACGGTCATGTTTCCGTAGGGCTGGGCAAGACGACATTTGCCGTCTTGGCGGCAGGCCCGGCCCTGGTAGTAGGCCGTGGGGTAGATGAGGCGGAGCCGTTGGGCCTTCATGATGCGTCTCGGCTGGAGGCTTCGCGTCGCTCGCCGCGTTTCGGGAAATCGATGTCGAACGCTTTGAGGATTCGAACCAACGTCCCATTACCGATGCCGATCTTCTTCTCCACCTGGTGGCGAGTCAGTCCGATATCCCGCAGCGCAGTGATTCGCTTGGCCAACTTCGCGTCCGCAACCGGATCGGTGTAGGGCGTCTTTCGTTTTCCCTGGCAGTCTGGGGCGAACGTGAAGTCTTCCCGCTGCGACATCGTCCAAAGGGTGTTCTGTGGGATGCCCAGCTTTTGGGAGACCTCTCGGCAGGTCATCGTCTTTGCCATTTCGGCGATCAGGACCGCGCGCTCTTTGGAGCGCTGTTGTCTCGCGCCTTGCTGGATACCCTTCGGGATTTTCTGGGCGGGCTCTGGGTGCCGCCGGAAGGGCAGAGGCTTATAGGTGTAGCCAGCCAGTTCGACTGCCTGACCTCCAGATGCGAAGAAGGCAGCTTTCGCTGCCTCCAGTTCCGCCTGGCGCTGGGCGCCGACGAGGATTTGATTGTCGATCATGCCGCCTTGCTCCTCAGCGTGGCCTCATATTCGTCGACCAAAAGCTTGAACTGCCAAAGGTCTTCTTCGAGCTTCTCGATGTAGTCATCGTCGCGCTTGAATTCCTGCCACCACAGTTGTCGGCCAACCGCTTCAAGGGCAGGACAATACATCCCGATGTGCCACCACTTGCGACCAGTGATCCACATGCAGCCTTGCACTTGGTCCATGATCTCGCTGGCATCGTTGTCGATATGAAAAGAACGCAGCTTCTCGGGGGCAAGAAAGCACTTGTATTCCGACCCGCCATCTTCGCCAATGAAGCCGTCTGCACTGGCGCCGAATGCCCCATCGTCGGTTTTGACGAGACCAACTTGAGTCACGATCAGGCCTGTTTGAGCTTCATGCTCCATTCGGGCTTGAGGCTCAAGCTCGTGGCCGCGACGCATCTGCCAAGTCTCAAAACCACCATCCAGCGGCTTGCCACTGATGCGCTCGACTGCAAGCCGGAAAGCGTAGTCCTGGGCTTTAGCGGTTGGCTCTCCCTTGTTAGGGCCTGATTTCAGCTTGGCGCGAGCATCACCGAACATGCTGGCAGTAATAACGCCGGCACGCTCTTGGTGCCACTCTTCAGACCCTTGCGCGCAATTCACGATAATCATTCTGGAACCTCCTCGAACTCGACTTCTTCATCGTCCGGCTGCTCAGGCTTCTGCTCTGCGACGGTGTCGACTGCCGTGCTGGCAGTTGCCTCAGCCTCTGCGGCGCTCTTGAGTTTCACTCCGCAAGCGACCACTGCCGCCTTGAAGAGCTCGTAGGCTGTCGTATCCTTGGCTTCATTGATGACTGCTACACCTGCTTTCCAGACATCGGTCAATGCCTCTGGCGCTGCTGCTGCTTCTGCCTGGGCAATCCAATGATCGGATAGCGCAGGGTCATGTGGAACTGCGGCTGCCTTTTGGCTTGGCGTATGCCCGGTCTCTTGCGGCCGAAGCTCCTCAGGGAGGTCTTCAATATCCTGAGTGAAGATGTCCGAAGCGGCTGTCACGTTGAGCGTCATGGCGATCATGGCGCGCTTGCAGGCCATCTTGAGGATGGTGTTGGCAAGGTCTGCTGGTTCCGTCCTGATCTGGTCGACGCTGTTCCCGTTTTTGTAGAATTTCTTACGCCGCATATTTTCCGGCGTGTAATCCAGTTCGGCTTTGCATGCTGCTGCACGCCACTTGTATTTTTCCTCGCCGGAGGAACATTCGCCGACGCCCTCCCCAAGTGCGATGCCAGTGGTTTGGTGTCGGCCGACGCAGGTCACGCGATAGCGGGCAATGCCTAAGGTGGACAAGTCTTCGATCCGGTACTCCTGGGCAACCCGGAAAGTTACACACAGAACCTCAGCACCTGGCTTGTACAGAGTCGGCTTCGGCGTACCAGGGATGGTCCCGTAGTGGGTCTCTCGCTTCATGATGCCTTGCATCACTTCCTGCACCAGGTTCACCCGCTGGCGAATTTCTACAGCAGAAAAGCGATGAACTTCAGCAGCCGTGAGGCCTGAAGACTCTCGCGCTGGCATCTGAATGATTTCGTTCATGATGACCTCAGTAGGTGATCTGGATAGCGGGAATCTTGCGCTGTGCGATCAGAGTGACTGCCTGCTTCGCGCAGTCCTCAGGCATGCCGCCTGCGATGAAGGCGTCCAGGGCGGCGCGGTTGATCTTTGCTTTGTGCGCCTTGTCGGCCTCGCGAGCCTCTTGCTGTCGGAGAATTTCGGCAGCTGCAGCGTCAGCGCGGCGGCGCTCGTCCAATCGGGCTTGCTCGGCGGCAGCCTTGGCACGGGCTTCGGCTGCTGATTTCTCCTGCTCAGCCCGCTGCTCTGCAGCAACGCAGTCGGCCTCGGCCTGCACCCTGGCGCGCTCGGCTTGCTCGGCCTGCAGTTGTAGGTGGAGGCGTTGGCGCTCGGCTGCGGCTTCGGCGTCACGCGCGGCCTGTTCCGATGCGCGCTTGGCCTCAGCAGCTTGGTCAATCAAAGCTTGCTCACGACGGGCAGCCTCGGCGCGCTCAGCTGCTGCGCGCTCTTCAGCTTCGCGCCGCTCCCGTTCCGCAGCCTCTCGGGCGATGGCCGCCTCACGGTCGGCCTTCTCGCGGGCTTCCGCTTCGGCGCGCAGGCGGGCCAGCTCGGCCTGTTCCGCTTCGTATTGCTGGCGGGCGCTCAGTGCAGTGCGCAGCACCTTCAACGAATCGTCCTTGGCCCGAGCCGCTTCGGCTTCGAACTCTTGCCACTTCTCGCCCAGGGCGACGGCCTCAACCTTGGCGATGCGGTCAGCCAGGTCTTCGGCGGTGATGCCATCCAGTGCCTCGGCATTTAGCTTGATGTGGGTAATAGCGGTGTTGTGTCGATCAACCCGCGCATCCTCGGCAGCCTGCCAGTCGTTCAGCGGCTGGCGCACCTGGTCGCGGAGGTTGTCCATTGCCGTCACGAACTCGCGCAGCTCAGCCTCGACGACCTTCGGCATTTCCTTCAGCCGACGCAGGTAGTCGCGACCAGGGTTCTCCACAGCCTTCTTCGAGCGGCTTACCTCAGCCGCCAGACTGGCGATGCGTTCACGCCCTTTCCGGGTGGTGAGGTCGGGCACTTCGCCGCACACCTGTGACCTGGTGTGTTCAAGGAAAGGTTTCAGACCGCCCAGCACGTAGATGGCTGGGGCGTTCTCTTCGCTGATGTCGTCGACGGTGATCAGCTGCTGTTGTGCGGACATATGAATCTCCCGCGCCATCCATGCGGTGGGCGCTGATGAAGGGGTTACTGAGTGATGGTGCCGGCCAGTGAACTGGCGAGCATGAAAGCGGTGCAGGCAAGAAGGGTGAGGGCAGATCCACGCCAGTAGGCGATGCGCTTGGCGCGCTGGTAGCTAGTCATGGCGTCACCCTGGGAGGTTTGGCTTGGGGATGCGCTTGAAATTCTGTACCGGTTGAAGCTTCGAAACACCATACCAATGGCACTGCGGGTTCTTGGCGATAGAACGCAAGGAAGCAAGCACGCACCCTTTGTGCATAGGGCCTCGAAAGCCCCCGCCAAGGTAGTGGCGCAGCCGTTTATTAAACTCGATCAGGTCAAGATTGCTGTGGAAGTAAACTTCGCTCATGCCCGCACCTCATACCCAACTGTCCACTCACCGCAGATGCAGGCCCGGCACTTCCAGGCGGCGGGGTTCTCGATGCTGGCCAGTTCGGCCTCATGCACTGCAGCGGCGAACGTCGGCCCCTTGAACAGCATCAGGACGCGGTCAGGCGGCAGGCATTGGCTCGATGGAAGTTCGGCTACCTGCTCATCAACCAGTGACTTCACGATTGGCGTGGTCATGCGGAATCCCTCAGTTGCTCAACGCGTTGAGTGGTGGTGACGAAGACCTTGTCGCGGATGTTGTTCAGGGTCTGGAGGTCGAAGATTCCGATCTTCTCGAAACCTTCCAGCATGCCAAGGACAAATGTCCGATCTGGAACAGGGGTGGGCGACTTGGCGAGCTGGCGAAGCTGAGACATCACCTCGCCAATCGCCAGGGCGTGCATCTGCTCGGGAGTTTTCAAAATCCACACTCCCGTTCCAAGCGATCCTGTTCCCGCTCAAGGGCAACGGCATTGGCCGCGTGCGGGCGCAGCAGGTCGGCGGCGATGTCCTTGAGTGCATTGCGGCCGCCCAGCAGGTACGTGCACAGGCCAAGGATGAAGCCAGCACTGCCGGTGCCCATCCCCGCCATTACCAGCTGGCCGAAGGCGTCCTGAGCATCCAGGCCATCGATCTGGCGTTGATTCAGCCGATCCTGCACTGCCCTGGCCATGTCGGCCTGGGTTATCTCGCCACGGTCGCCGCGATATCCCCAGCTGACCCGGTAGCCAAGCACCAGCTCGGCGGCGTGTTTGTCGATCCACGCTGACTGGGCGGCATCATCGTCGCTCACAGCAGGCGGGAGCCGGTTGTCGTACTCAAACTGTGCCTTGCGAAGTGCGCCCATGGTCGCCTCCAGGTGGTGGGTTACTCGGTGGGTGGCGCCGGGAGTGGCATCCAATGAGTGATTTTGCTGGTGGGCGTTTCTTCGCCATCGAACCACTCGACAGTCGTACTAAAAACACCACCATTCGAGAATACGATCACCTCGATCGAGCGATTCAGCGGAGGGATACTCTTGCCGCCCACCTCGCATGGCGCATCAAGCCTTTCGCCCAAAGGTGGTAGCCGATCCTTGATAGCTATCCAGCCGCTCATGGCTTCACCCGGGCGGCGAGCATGGCGTCGGCGTACTCATAGGCCATGCTGGCCGTATGCGCTGGATCGCTGTTCGAGTGATAGCTTCCACTGGCTTCATCACCAGACCAAGACAGCAGGCCTTGCAAGGCCTTGGCCGCGAAGTAGTCGCGCAGCTCCATGCCCATGAAGCGATCAGCCTGGCCCTCGCCGAACAGAGTTCTTGCAGCCTCGGGTGCCGGGAAAGCCGGTCCACCTGTGTCTTTGCTCATCGTGTGAACCTCGGTAGCCAACCGCATTGGTCAGGAGCCAGGCGCGGGTGACCAAACCCAGCCGTGAGACTGGCCTGACACCTGCCGATGCGGTCGAAAGTGAAGGGAAGGGGATGCGGGATGCATCGGAGGTTGAGCTGCCTGGCGCTGATCTCCAGGTTCAAGGACTCCCGTAAGGGGTGTCGAAGCAGGGCTTCAACTCAGCCTCCGATGCAGCCTGCGATGGGGAGCAGGGCATCGGGCAGTTAACGTCAGGCTGACGTGGCGCTGGTTGTTCATTCTGCTTGCGAGTTAACCCACTCGAAAATTGACTCTTCGCCGATGGCATTCAGCAGATCGATAGGGTCGCAGTCGCTGCTTTTGATCCAGTCAGTTAGCTCTTCCTCGCTCAATAGGTTGAGCGTCTTGTTGATGCCCATGGCCGCGATGACTTCGTGCTCGTCCAGTCCTTTCACGCGGTCTTCGACGTCGAGATCTTCCATCAGCTTCTGCGGGTCAACATCCACGACGACCCTGACCTGACCCTTGTCCCACGAGTCGATCGTGAGGCTTTCAGTAAGGAAAACGATTTCCATGGTGGCTCTCCGGTTGATTTCCCGTCTGGCCCTGTCGCCAAGGCCAATCGGTGAAAGCTCCCGGCCTCGCTACTGGCGACAGGCCGGGGTATTGCGTCAGCGATGTTTGGCCAGTTACCCGCCGCTGATTGCAGGGTTGGCCGATCTTCGTCGGTGTGGGCTTCGAGCTTCCTCCTCATGGCGGCAATCAGTGCCTATTCGCCATGGATCGCAGGTCCTTACAACATGCACGCTACAGCTCTGAATGCCCGGGTAAGTGGGGCAGGGTGCATGAGGTCCGGCGCCCCTCAATGCCGAAGCTCAGGGCGCTAATTCAAGTCGGTGTCTCTCCCTTCTGCCGCTGGGATTCGCGGGGCGCATTGCTTGCCAGGTCATTCACACGGTTTAGGCATTTCGCCTTCGTCAGCCGTACAGGGTGCTCCCTGTCGTTGGCAGCCTTTCGGGGCTGTCTGGCGCCGGTCGCCGGTAGAGGCAATGCGGTCTGTTGGTTGTTGCGCTGGTTGTTAAAGAGCGGCGGCCCTGAGGGCCTCCGAGGGGCTGAGTAGCGCCTCGATGAAATGAAAGATAAGCCAATGCCTAATTCTTGTAAATAGGTAATGCCTAACTTTTTTCGATCGGACGAATTTCGCCTCATCGGGGTTACTTTTTCTGGAGGCTGATATAAGCTCTGCCTAATACTGGATGGATATACAGCTAAAGGGGTGGAGATGGCTAAGCAGAAGAAGGCGGCACCACAGGCGCGCCAGGAAATGACTGGGCTAGAGAGGCTTGGTCTGCGGGTCTCTTCGATGATCAACCATCCGATCGCGCAGTCGCAGCGGTGGGTGGCGATCCATCGGCTCGATACGGACAGAGATTTGGAATGGGAGGAGGTAATGGGGTTGCTTTCCGAAACGCCAGAGCTGGACCTAACCTTCAATGACGACGGAAGCGTGACAGTCAGGTGGGAGCAGCAGAGCGCCGAGGATCGAGATGACCTGATCATTGAGAGGGGCTGGGAGGAGGAAGAAGTGGAGGAGGCGGCGCCTTTCTGACGGGCATGAAAAAGCCCGCCGAGGCGGGCTGATCTGCAATAATGCGGATGGTATTTATATGCGGTGTGAATCTTCAATCAGCCAAGGCTGAGCGCTCTAATCTTCCTTCCAAGACTTCATCAGGTAGCTAGTGTTTTGGAGCTTCCCTGATGACATTGCAATTCTGGCGATACGTTCTGAACTGCTGCTTATAGGTCGTTTGGCATTTTCAAAATCTAGAGTGGCAGATCTATGGAGCTGCTGCAGTAGTTCATACGGCGGTGGTGATCCAGTGAGCTCCTCAATTTGCCTCAAAGATACGGTCAAACGTCTATGAAGGATCAAGATGGAGTTTTTGGATAGCTTTGAATCTTTGTCCGTCCAGAATGATATAGCGCCATCTTCATAGTCGATTAATGCTTTGACTGCTTTGTCAATCGAGTCATGGATATCCTTCCGCTTAGCTAGGTTGCGTTGCTGTCGGCCTCTCACCTTCCATCCATACAGAGTGGCTATAAGGCCAACAATAGCGAATGTCCAGCCTACAAATGCACCTGTACTCAGACTAGCATCAACTTGATCCGTCATGAAGAACTGCTCTTATCTAATTCGGCTATCGCTTCTTTGACCCATTGAGTTATTTCTAGTTTAAGAGATGGGTCTTCGTTAGATATTAGATTGTTGCATATTTGCAATACGATTATTCTATCGATGCCGTCTCTGATTAGGCCGCCGAAAGCTTCATCTAAAAATGAAGAGCCATACCCAAATGCGCCGTCAAGATTTACAGAGATATCCCCTTGGTGTTGATTGATATTTGGGATCAAAACTGTTTTACGAAAATCTTCGCCCGAGTTTGGGCCGAGCGAGGCATAACGTGGGCCTGGAAACTCGGAAAAATCCGTAACATTGATGACTTTCATTTTTCCAATTCCTTCAAAGATACAGTCCACTCAATCAGCGTGCCGAAGATTGAGCCATTATAGCTTGCTGACCATTCCCGTCCATCAGTATCAGGAATCTCTTTATAGCCGTCTGCCATTGATCCTTCGCGCTGAGGTCCGGCAACCACATAGCAACCTCTATTGCTTCTGATTGAGAGCAGGGCCGTGGGGAAATGTTCAGTAATTGATCGAATGTCAGCACCACCTTTGCCCCGGTGGGTCTGATTCGTCCGTGATCGCTTGATGAAGGTAGACGCGTGAATGAGGTCAGCGTCAGCATTTCCCAATATGCCAAATCTCTGAAAAATTGACTTTAGGAGCGATTCGGGATGTTTCATAGGTAGAGTCACAGGAATCCCTACGCCAAGATCACAAACGAGCAACGTTATTTTGTCACTCGTTGTGCCGACTAACATCCACCATTTTCGCTCTGGGTGCTCTGAATCATTTTGTGGATAAGCATGGTCAACGCTGTTGGCCATTGCTTCAATAGCCCCTTTATAGAGGTGGGCTTTAGACTTTTTAGATATAGAGGTAGGAAGGCTGTTCAGTAGCCCTGCAGCAAGACTTCCATCTGCTAAGCTTCCGGAAGATTGCTTCCATCTTGTTATGTCAACCTGCTTTATTGGTGCCCGCTCAGGCTGGCCAATAAGCGTGAAAAACCCTATTTGCTGTAGAACGGCCTCGATTACTCGATCTGAGTTCTTATACTTGCCCCGCCGCTTAGGAGGGATGGAGCATCCAAAGCTGAGTTTTTCATGAGATGTCTGAAGACTTTCTACTTCAGCAAGAAGCCGGAGAGCTGCCGCTGCGGTGATTCGATGGGTGTGTCTAAAGCACAGAATTATTCGTTCGTTATACTTAGCCATATCACGTAGATTTCTGATGAATCTACTGTACGTTTCAAAATTTGGCTTGGAGTAAAGATCTAGTTTTGCAGGCACCTGCAGTTTTGCGTCGCCATGATGGCGTCGCGCTTTTAATTCACCACTAAAAGGCTTTAAATAAATGGGATTTGCATCAATCGCGGCGCCGGTACCTTTGGTGGCGCGATTACTGCGCATGCCCCTCTTGCGTGCTGCGCGAAGCTCATGCTTGCCCCTAAAGCTATACCGCTTCTTCATCTTTGATCTTCCGTGCGTGGCTCTGCGACTTTACTAAAGATGTTTATTGGTTGTTCGTTTAAACCAAGTGGGCATTCCAGACCAGCAGCACCCGAGCCTGAATGTAGGTCATATCCCGACGAATCAGCCGATCCTTGTGCCTGGTATTGTCCGAAATCATCTCGAAATGATCCTCATCTGCGACCTGCAGGCGCTTGATGTAAATGTGGTCATCCCAGTAGAAGAGATAGATCCCATCGCCAACAAATTCGCGGATGTTGATGTTCACGATCAAGGGGTCACGGTGCTTGATGGTGGGCTCCATCGACTGACCCCATCCGGTCACCATCTTCAGGTGGTAATGTTCTTCGAACTCGACGCCGATCTCGCGCAGATGGCTTGGACTGACTCGAATATCTTTGAGCATCTCGGGGAAGTCGTGGGCATTCTGGCCGCCGCCCATGGCTGCCCTCACGTCGTAGTGGGCAATCCACACTTCATCGCCGACCAGGCCGGGCCGGGAGAAGTCGACGGTAATCACATTCCCTTTATCAGTCGCCTCGGCAGCTGCCATGAGCTGCGCGCGAGCAGTCTCAGATAGCCCCTTACCTTGCTTGGCGAGCATGTTGCGGACCATGTCTGCTGCAGAGGTGGCCGCCGGCTCTTCAGCTGATTGATCGGTGGCCACGTCTGGCAGGCTCTCATAAGTGAAGCCTGGGCGAAGCCCCCAGTGCTCAGGACCCACCACATCCGAGAAGTAGGCGATCACATCCATAAGCTTCGACTTGTCGATCCGGCCGTTCTTCACCCAGCCCTGTACCGACGGAGGCTTCACCTGGAAGTCGTCTGCAAGCTTCTTTTTCGATACGCCCTTGGCGATCCGCGCGGCCTCAATGGCGGCGCCTAATTCTGGTCCGGTAAGCATTGCCTAATTAGGCACACTTCGATATTGGTTAGGCAATGGCTTGTTGTTGATAAGGTAATGCCTTATATTCATCGGGAAATCTCCAGGAGAGAACTCATGAAATCAGCAGAAGCAGCCAAAGAAGCATCCCGCTTGCTGGGCAGCCAAGCGGAAATGGCGCGCCGACTGCGGGTAACGGCACCCACCGTTAATCAATGGTGTTCAGGAGAGCGTGCCGTCCCGCCAAAGCGTGCTCTCCAGATAGAGGCGCTAACAAATGGTGCCGTGGATCGCGCAGAACTCTGCCCCTCTTTCCCGTGGTCGCAGATCGATTCTGCGCCCACCGCCTCATTGTCCGCCGCCTAAATCTTTCAACAGCAAGGAGCAATACCGCATGGCATATCACGACCAAAGTCACCTGAAAGACCGGGAGATTAAGTCGCGTTACGACGAGGAGACCTATGAGGCGCTGAAGGCCGTAGCGCGACTCCACAAGCTGCAACTGGCTGTGTTCGTTCGCATGTGCGTCGAGGAAAAGCTGGAAAGCATCATCGAGAGCGATGTTACCGACAAAAGCCAGATGGCCTGAAGGCCCGGAAGGAGGCCTACGTGCCCGAAACCACGATCTGCCATGGGATCGATGGACGCCTCTACGAGAAGCTTGAGCGGTTGGCAAAGAAGGCGGGCGTTTCGCCCGAGCAGTACGCCGCACAGCTTGGCGCAGAGCGCTTCTTCGAGAAGACCAGGCCAAAAGGCGCCGGAAAAATCCGGAATCTACCGGTACCGAAGCGAGGCTTGGACTCAATAGTCCCTGAAAAAGGCGGGACTGATGAAGACCTCAACTGAATCACCAAATTGCAGGCGAAAAAAAACCGGGGTCGCATCCCGGCTTTTTTGACTGCTTACTTCACAACGTTCTGGGGCTGATTATGCACAGTTCACTGAATACCGGCAACACCCTGCATTCCGCGCCACGAATTCCGAACCATGAAAACGTGGCGCGCACAATGTCTTCCCGCGAGATAGCTGACTTGACGTGCAAGCAGCACCAGCACGTGAAGCGGGATATCGAAAAGATGCTCACTGACCTCGAAGAAGATGTGTCCAGCTTTGGACGTATCTATCTCGACACGATGAACCGCCAGCAGACCGAATACCTGCTCGACCGCGAACACACTGACTGCCTGCTGACCGGATACAGCGCGTCAATGCGAATGGCAGTCATAAAGCGCTGGCGTGAACTCGAAGGAGGGGGGCGTGTCATCGCAACTCTTCCAGACTTCTCCAGCCCGGCAGCAGCTGCCCGTGCCTGGGCGGAACAGTACGAGCTGCAACAGGCCGCCACCCAGGCCCTGGCCATTGCCGCCCCGAAAGCTGAGTTCGTCGACAAGTACGTCGAAGCCACCGGCCTGAAAGGCTTCCGCCAGACAGCCAAGCTGCTTCGGGCTAATGAGGCCCGCTTCCGTGAGTTCCTGCTCGACAAAAAGATCATGTACCGCATGGGCGGGGAATGGCAGGCCTACCAGCAGCACATCGACTCCGGACGCTTCGACATCAAGACCGGCACCACTGATGGCGGTCATGCGTTCAACCAGACCAAATTTACCCCGAAGGGCGTCACCTGGGTGGCCGGCCTATGGGCTCAGTACAACCTGGAGGCCCAATGATGGCCCGCATTCGCACTGTCAAACCCGAATTCTGGTCGAGCGAGCAAGTCATGTCCTGCCGTCCTCTGGCCAGGCTCCTGTTCATCGGCATCTGGAACTTCTGCGACGACGGCGGCAATCACCCGCTGGCACCTCGAACCATCAAGGCCCTGGTCTTTCCGGGCGACGACATTACTGCCGAGGAGGTGAGTGAACTACTGGGGGAGCTGGAGGGGGCAAACCTCATTCTCAGCTACTGGACCGAGGGCAAGAACTACCTCCACGTCTGTGGTTGGAAGCACCAGAAGATCGAGAAAAAGAACTTCAAATACCCTGCTCCTCCATCGGCATTCGACGACGAGTCGGAGAGCGGTCGTCGACAATTCGCCGAGGAGTCGTCGACTGGTAGTCGAGCGGTAGACCCCGGAAGGGAAGGGAAGGGAATAGGAGAAGATCAACACAACACTCAACGCGCGGAGCTGGAAAATTCCGTCGACCCAAAGGCACCCTGCGAAATGACCCTTGAATGGGTTCCTGACCAGAAGCTCCTGAAGGCATACGCCCACCGTATGGGCATCCCTGTTGACCACTTCTCTGCTGAGGCCACCGCCGCGTTCGTCTGCCACTACTCGGCGTCTGGCCGCGTAGAGACTCAGGCGTCCTGGGTGAGCCTGCTGGTGAAGTGGGTGAAGCGCGACGAGGCTGCCGGAAGCAATGTTCGCCAGTTCCCGCTGAAGCGCCAGGCCAACGGCCCAAACTTCAACGACACCACTTGGGCTGACGAACTGGGTGCCTTGTGAGCAAGCAAAAGGCGCCGCAGAGCGCAAGCCAACTCATGGCCAAGGCCGCCAACCTGCCACCAGTGATCCCGGTCACTGCCAAGCAGTTACCGCCTGGCACCGCCGAAGTGGTCAACGCCCTGTTCAAGGAACTGCAGGCCATTTTCCCGGCCTGGAAGCAGGCGTGGCCAGATGACGACGCCCTGAAGGCGGCTAAGCGCAGCTGGATCAAGGCCTTTGTCGCCGCCGAGATCAACACCCTGGAGCAGATCCGCTACGGCCTGCTGAACTGCCGCCAGTTCGGTGGCGACTTCGCTCCAAGCGTGGGCAAGTTCATCAAGTGGTGCCAGCCGACGGCGGAGATGCTGGGCATTCCGTCGCGCGACCGGGCGTTCCGTGAAGCGCTGGAGAACTCGAACCCGAGCCGGGCGGGCAATCGCACCTGGTCGCACCCAGCAGTACGCCATGCCGCGCTGCAGTGCGAGCTGCACAACCTCGCTGGCCAGGTATCGGAGAAGGCCAGCAGGATCTTCGACCGGGCCTACGACATCACCATCCGCCTGCTGGTGCAGGGTAAACCACTGGAAGACATCGCCATCGGCATCGGTCATGACGGGCAGAAGACTGAACTGGAGCGGGCAGAAGAGTTTGCCCAGCACCGCCAGGCGCGTCTGCTGGAAATTCAGGGCATCCCAACCGTGGGTGGAGCTGCGCGTGCGCAGCTGTTGGCCCAGCTCAAGATCAAGCGCGAGTCGCAAGGAGGCAGGCGATGAGTATCGACAAATCGAAGCTTCAGCCCCTGCTGTGGGCAGTGGTAGGAGCCTGGAAGGCCGGCGACCAGGATCTGCACCTGCACACCGACGCGCTGGATGAATTCCTCAGCGAGCGGACGGTAGAGGAGGTTGCTCTAGGACTGCTCGCAGATATTGAGCGGCTGGAGCTGATTGCGCGCATCTCCTGCAACTTTGATGGCTACAAGGCTGTGTTGGACGAGCGCGACCAGCTCAAGGCCGAGAACGAAAAGATGCGCAGCTTTCTCGCAGAAGTGAGCAGAACATCTGGCGACAATTGGGCTGTCATGGCCGCGCGCAACCTGCTTGAGGGTGTCGACCATGGCTGACCTGATGCTTCGCACAGAGCAAGATCGCGCCCGCCTGATCGGCTACCTCACTGGCCTGGACCTGGCCAAGCCGCGCCGCCTGACCATCGTCGAGGTGCGGAACAAGCGCAGTGACGCCCAGAACCGCCTGCTCTGGATGTGGAATGGCCTGATTCAGGAGCATCTCCGCGACTCCTACGGCCAGGCAGCCAGCAGCGAGGAGTGGCACGAGATCTTCGTGGCCAAGCTCTGGCCAGCCGAGGTTCACCCGGTCGAGCTGCCCGACGGCACTCGGTACCGCGTTGGCCGGGCCAAGACCCGCAAGTTCAACACCCAGCAGATGACCCAGTACCTGGAGCTGCTGGATGCCTACTGCGCTGAGCACCTACAGCTGCTCCTGCCGCATCCAGAGGACCTGATGATGGCGATCTACGGCGAGCGCCGGGGGAGGGCTGCATGAAGAGTGTGTACGGAGCGATCACTGCCCTACTGGGCGGTGCACTGGCGGCAGAGCTGGCCACGCTTGGGGTGTACATGAACAGCCCTGGCTTCTGGATGGTATTCGGCACCGCGCTCGCCATGGGTGGTGTGTTTTACAAGTGGGGCGACGAGATATGAAGACAGCTCTCAAGGAAGTGAAGCAGAAGACCTGCAAGGGTTGCGGCGGCAAATTTCGGCCATCTCTGTCGACGCAAAAGGCCTGCAGCGTGAAGTGCGCCATGGTTGTTGCAAAGCAACCGGCGAACCTGAAGGTAGCCCGGAAAGCGATCGACCAGCGCGAGCGCAGCGAGATCAAGGTACGCAAGGAGAAGCTGAAGACCCGGGCGGATTATGCGAGGGAGGCCCAGGCCGCGATCAACCGCTATGTGCGTCTTCGGGACGCGCACTTGGGCTGCATCAGCTGCGACAAGCCTGACTCATGGCAGGGGCAGTGGCATTGCTCGCATTTCCGCAGCGTGGGCGCTGCCCCACACCTTCGGTTCAACCTTTGGAACATGAACAAGTCCTGCAGCGCCTGCAACAACTTCCTGAGCGGAAACATCATGGCCTACCGGCCCGCGCTTATCGAGAAGATCGGCCAAGACAAGGTCGATTGGCTGGAGTGCAATCAATCCAGCCCTCGTCACGACATTCCATATCTGAAACGGCTGAAGGCCGTATTCACAAAGAAAGCCCGGCGGCTGGAGGCTCGAATCCAATGCAATGCAGCGTGAAAGATTGCGGTCAAGCCGCAAGGTACAAGGCCGCTCAGCTATGCCAGAAACACTATTTCCGAGTAAGGCGCAATGGGAATGCGGAGAAGCGTCCGAGCAGCCGACTCCAGCGTGTAGTCACGCCTAACGGGTATGTGCGTATCTGGGATCCAGAGCATGCCCTTGCTGATCGCAAAGGCTATGTGTTTGAGCACCGCCGCGTTATGTGGGGAGTCGTTGGGCCAGGGTGTCGGGACTGCGAGATCTGTTCGAAGCGCGAGAGCTGGTTGACGTGTCATGTCGACCACATCGATGAGAACCGCCAAAACAACCAAAGAAGCAATCTCCGGATCCTTTGCCGGGGCTGCAATGTGAAGCGCGGCCTCAAGCCGGAAAGCTACGAGGGGCGCGGCCGTGCAGGTCTTATTGAGTTTGAAGGCAAGCGGCTTGCTCCGGAGCAGTGGGCTCGCGATCCAAGGGTCAAAGTCAGCGGCGCCACCATCATCCGCAGAAAGCTTGCTGGCATGTCCGACCATGACGCGCTGTTTGCGGAGAAAAGAACACATAACGGCAATAGGCGCCCCATCAAGGCTGAGTGCAGGGCAAAGATCAAACAGCTCAAGGAGGCTGCAGCATGAGCACAGCATGGGCGTTTATCTTGTTGGCCGCGATGCTCGTAGCGTCCGGCGGCGCGCTGGCCTGGGGATCGGCCTTGGCGCGCAAACGTAGCTACGAAGAATTCATTTTGAAGAAGTCCAAGCGGGCAGGGGGTGAGCAATGATCTATCGGGACGTTATCTCCGCAGTAATTCGTGCACTGGCATCCGAGACGATCAACAGCGCTGGCGGCTGCGATTACACGCCAAAAATTCAGGCCAGCAAGCTCAAAGGCGAGATCGTGGGCAAAGAGGCGGCTTTTCTCACCGATTGCTGGGTGTTTGGCAGGCTTCACTCTTGCCTGGAGCCAAAGCACTGGATGGCCTTGAACGCCTGCTACTCAACGCACATGGCATCGAAGGTCGGCGCTATCGGGCGGATCGTATCGCATGTGTCTTCGCCTGCCCCGCGCCTGTTCCTGACCAAGGCAGTTACAGCGTGGGCGTATCCGCAGCTGGGAGGCGCTGAGCGGTCCCCTGCGGAGAAGGTGACGCTTGAGGTGGATGATGATGCTCCGGCCTGGAGAAAGGCGGCTGTGGCTAAATCCCAGCAGGCTATCAACGCCAAACTCAAGCAGCGCCAGGAGGCGCCATGTGAGGGCGTCATCATCCTGCCAGCCCATAACTACGACATGAACACCTGGGACGTCGACGGTACGCCGGAGCGCACCAGGCGTGACTGGCGCAGGAAGATATTCAAGGGGTTGGATACGCTGGTGAATCAGGCGCTCCTTGAGGCTGGGGAGATCCTGACCAAGGAGGGGGTATTTTTCGATGAGCAAGATGTTGCATAGAGGGCCTTGACAGGGCCTGCCGGTTCGCCGAATATTCACCCATCCTGTCATTCCTGCGCGTTTAGGAGTGACCACAAAGAACCCGGCCAAGTGCCGGGTTTTTTATTGCCCCAAGAGGGCCTCAAGAGTCCCGGCCACTGCGCCGGGTTTTTTGTGCCTGTAATAAAGTTCACTGCAGCCAGGGCAGCCTTCGGGAAGGCCTGGACACTGATAAGCCGGTAGTACAGTGCTACGGAATAACACCGGCAGCCCGCGCACCCATGCCGTGTACGCTTCATGGGTGGCGCGAGACCGGATCAGCGAGACCGATGCATAGGGGTGTCGGCGCTGTGATCGTCTTTGGTGGACGGAGGGGAGAGACCCTCACATTTTCATGCGGCCTCGACAGACACCACCAGGCGTTTGCCGAGGGCAGCCAAAGCCTTCTCGATTGCCTCCATCTTCGATGTGTGCAGGAAGTCGACCAGGCGATCGCCTTGAGTCTGGGCCAGGCCCAGCAGGCGGCACAGATCGGCTTTGCGCATATCGCGGGCCATCATCTCGTTCCACAGTACGATTTTCGCCACGGTCACCGCAGGCAAATGGACAACGTGTTCGTCCTCCAGCGGTGGCGACGCTTTCGGGATTGCCTCGCGACGGTCAACGTAGATAGACAGCGTCGTCTCGATCGCATCCAGCGCTTGGCTGATGCAGTGCTCTCGATCTTCTCCCCACCCGTTCAGTTCTGGGAGGTCTCTGCAGATGATCGCCAGCCCTGGCTCGTTGTACTGCTCAAACCGAATTGCGTAGTCGTACATGGTCTCTCCTCAGAGGTGATCGTTCAGCGCTCAGGCGTGGTGAAGGGGCTCTTAGAGCCCCAGTTGTTTAATGATCGCCTTCCTTGTGGGTTCTGGCATTTCCTTGCTGCCATGGTCCGGGAAGACAGTCTTGTTGCCGTTCGGGGCGGTGATCTTGAAGTGGCTTCCTTTGCCTGCTTCGAAGGTCACCCCTTGGGCCTTCAACCATCGTCTGAACTCGCTGAACTTCATCACCTCGCCTCGTTGTTTGGATGAGTCCAGTTTACTACAAAAATGTGGTAATACAACAAAATTGTGGTATTTCTTTTAGAGGTCCGGGCACTCGTCTGGGCCTATTCGTTTTCGGCTCCTCCACACCCATTGCTCCGAGCTGGGAGTGCTGTGTGAGCCGTTCCAATTCCAGTCGTGCCCATCGGAGTCGAGCGCATGGAGCTTTTTCACCGCCTGCTCGAAAAGCTCGATTGGGCTATTGCGGGCCTCATCGGGGCCGTGGTCGCCAGTTGGTGGCACCGGGATGACCTGACTGACCGAAAGGCCTGGCTGCTGTTCCTGTCCACGGGTGCTGCCTGTGCGCACTACCTGACGGGCATGGTCAGCGCCTATTTCGGAATTGTTGAGCCTCGGAGCGTTGCCGGTGTCGGCTTCCTCCTGGGTACCTTTGGTGGCTCCCTAATCGCCGCCATTCACCGTGCAATCAAAGCCGCCGACCTTTGGTCCCTGATCAAATCCAGGTTCGGGGGAGGTGCGGGATGATCCTCGAGTACATCAACGGCGCATCCGCTGGCGTGATCGCCATCTGGGCGACCTGGTGCGTGCTGAGCGGAAAGGTTCGGGACGGTGTGATCGGCAAGATCATCTACGCCACCATTGCCCTGAGCGGATACGCCATCCTTGCCCGGGCGGACCGTGGGTTCTTCACACCATCCATGGCCGGGACGACTCTCTACGTCACCCTGGCTATGGCCGGCGCTCGGCACATCTTCATCGTCATGTACTGGCAGCGGGTGAAAGCCTGGCTGTGCCGCGCACTGAACTGCGAGCACTGCCTGAAGGATTGCCGGTTCGGGCCGGGCGGGATCGAGCGGCGCAAGCGGTAGGCCGAACCACAAATTCGATAGGCGCCATTTCGTGGCGCGACAACTCGAGGATTCACCATGGACAACCAGCACAAGAAGATCACCGGCTACCGCGACCTCACCCAGAGCGAGATCGATGGCATCAACTCCATCAAGGCACTGGAGGCCGATGCGGCCCAACTGGTGAAGCAGCTCAAGGCACTCCCCGAGGTTGACCAGCGCTCCATGGCCCTGGCCGTGACCAACTTGCAGCAGGCCTGCATGTGGCTGACCAAGGGCGTAGCTCGATCCACCGATCCGTTCGCCTGAGGTCAGTCATGACCACCATCGCCTACAAAGACGGCGTGATCGCCTATGACTCACAGGTAACCCGTGGCGACACCATCACCTACGACGACTACGAAAAGTGCGTAGAGCGCAACGGGGTAATGTTCGTTTGCTCTGGCGCGGTCTCTGACTTCGAGGCGTTGATAGATGCCTGCTTCGGTGGCAAGCCGGCTGGATCAATCGATGCAACAGCGCTTGTCTTGGATGGCGACAAGTTGATGATGGCGGCAGTCGACAATGAAACCGGACTTTGGAAGTCTCCACTTCTGCTTGATCGGCCTTATGCAATCGGCAGCGGCTCGCCATATGCCTTTACTGCGATGGACATGGGCGCCACTGCCTACCAAGCGGTAGAGAAGGCCGCTAAGCGCGATACGGCCACGGGCGGGAAGATCAGGACGCTACGAGTTGCCCGAGACCAGTAAGGACATCACATGACAACCAAGCAACCCGACTGGGAGGCGATCGAACGAGCCTACCGAGCCGGGGCGCTTTCCATCAGAACCATCGCCGAGCGCCATGGTGTGAGTGACACCGCAATCAGGAAGAAGGCCAAGGCCTTGAACTGGACGCGGGACCTATCAGACCAGGTGCGTAAAGAGGTTCGCAGCAAGCTGGTTCGCGGAGAGGTTCGCAACGACCAAGGCGCGAACCGCGAACTCGACGCCGAGATCATCGAAGAGGCGGCAGAAGAGGGCGCGACAGTAGTTCGCAGCCACCGCCGTGACATTCGCAAGGCCACGAACCTTGCGAACCTGCTCATGGATGACCTGCTCACCACGATCAAGCGCCGCGAGGAGATCGAGGACGCCATCGCTGACGAGACGGCCGACGATGAGAGCGGATTTCGCCGTAGCTCGATGCTCGCAGCGGTCGCCCTGCCGAGCAACGCCAAGACCCTTTTCCAGTTGTCCTCGGCGATGAAGAACCTGCAGGTGCTCGAGCGCACTGCATTCGGCCTGGACGACAAGGAGCAGTCGAAAGACGCAGACGAGCTGTCTCAGCTGATGGATGAACTATCGAAGGATGCCTGACCATGAAGCCCGAGCACATGAAACTGCTCCGGGATCGGTTTTGGCGGCTGAACAACCTCTACTTCATCACTGACAAGCAGGGCAAGAAGGTCCGCTTCCGCATGACGCAGGAGCAGGTGGACTACTTCCAGGGGATGCACACCCGGAACATCATCCTGAAGGCCAGGCAGCTTGGGTTCACGACCCTGGTCTGTATCGTCCAGCTGGATGCTGCACTGTTCGAGGCGGCCAAGTGCGCCCTGATCGCCCATACCCTGAACGACGCCAAGCGCCTGTTCCGGGAGAAAGTGAAGTACGCCTACGACAACCTGCCGAAAGAGATCAAGGCGGCCAACCCAGCGCGCAACGATGCCGCGGGCGAATTGGTGTTCAGCAAAGGCGGATCGCTTTACGTTTCGACCTCGTTCCGGGGCGGCACACTGCGTTACCTG